>JBGUIU010000058.1:0-147188 GCA_045113275.1 Paludibacteraceae bacterium | reverse complement strand
TAACATACTTGAAGAAGGCTTAAGAATAATAGGTAGCCGTACTACCGAATTTACGCTTGTGGACTATCCAACTATGGATGACAGACTTGGAAACAAGGTACTAAAAAGTAGTGATAGGTTGAAGCAAGAAATTGAAACTCATAAGTTTTTATAAGTTTCTTTATACGGTTCAGGTATGTTGAGAGCCCTGAGTTGGACAGGATAAACGAGGATTGGGGATGATGTTTGTTGTTTAGTTATATAAGTTTTATATTTGTAGGACAGGAATAAGACAGATATGGAAGTAAACAGAGGTGCAGATATGGTATCCGGTATGGTGTCCGAGGTGTACGGGGCCATCAGGGAAGTCACCGGCATGGAGTATGTCGGCGGAGTGAAGGTTGACGTGTACGGTGACGGAGGTGTCATAGTCGAGCTGACGGGGGCCGGAGGGTATAATGTCATGGAGAGTTTTGTTCTGGAGCCGGGATACGGTGATTTCGGGTGTGCTGTCAGGGAGATGCTGATGCACAGCGGGATTGATTCGGTCCGCAGGTATAGTTTGAAGAAATTGTGAAACAGAAAAAAGGATAAGATATGGGATCTGGAAACAAGGAGATTCGCAAGGGCAGTGAGGAGTGGGTGGTTAAGACCGCTGACTCCATCATGCGTGACTTGGTTAGGCACAAGTTCGACATGAAGAGGCAGTACGAATACTACAAGGGTATCCGTAACAAGTCCCAGTATGCGTATCTTGAGGAGAATTTCGGCATAGGGTCCCCGACGAGTGTCGAGTTCACGCCTATAATCAAGAACCACATAGACTATCTGTGTGGTCTGTACTGCAGTGTCGATCCCAAGTACAGGATACTGTGCAGGGATAAGGCGAGTGTTGACGGCAGGGCTAAGGAGCTGTCCGAGGCTGTCAGGAAGGCGAGGGGTGAGTATATAGGAGGGATCATAGACAAGATGCGAGGCGAGGCGATGAAGGGGGAGAAGGTGTCGAGCGCCATAGACAGGGATGTGCTGGGTCATATAGACGATGTCACGTCGGGCGGTTTTGTCAGCACGTTTGAGAGGGCCGGTCAGGATGCGGTCGAGTACATCAGGCAGAGCAAGAGCGTGTCGTATGCCAGAAAGAGGGAGATCATGGTATTGGACGCATTGATAGCCGGCATGAACTTCTACAGGTGGAGTATCAGCCGCAGCGGTGACAATGTCAGGCTGGATGTTTATAATCCGATGAATGTGTTTTATGACAAGTCTCCTGATTCTCAGTATGTGAGGGAATGCAGGAGAATTGTCGTGAGAAGGTGGATGACGAGGTCCGATATCATCAATGAGTGGGGTGACAGGTTGACGAAGGGCGACATCGAGGACATAGAGGGCATGCAGGAGGGGTCAGGCATGTATGACAGGATATGGAGCACGGTCGGCGGTGACGGCATGACGGCCGATGACAGGGAGCTGGTGCCTGGTTATCCGTATGATGAGTTCCATGAGGGTGATGAGAGGCTGATACCTGTATACGAGGTTACATGGCTTGACTACGACAGGAATGACGGCAAGGATCCGATGATACCTACGGACAAGTATGCGTATGTGACGTACAGGTACAAGTGCATCAGGATAGGAAGCGACATCAACATAGTGATAGGCAAGGACGATGTCTATGACAGGAGCACCGATAACCCGTCCGAGTGCGGCATAGGTTACGGCGGTGTGTTTTTACTGGACAGGACGGACAAGCCTTTCTCGCTCATGAGGGCATGTATGCACCTGCAGGACAAATATGATGTCGTGGGGTTTGTCAGGGATGCGGCGCTTGCCAATAACGGAAGCATAGGATCGTATCTGGATGTCAGCCAGCTTCCTAAGTTCCTGGGTACTGATATGACAGAGAAGATTGAGAAGTGGATAGCGTACAACAGGACCGGCGTCAAGCTCATAGATACGTCGCAGGAGGGTCAGCAGATTGCGCCTAACACGGTCTACCAGAGTTATGATGAGACCATCAAGGCTGAATTCGTGGAGGCCATCGACAGAGTTCTTGAGAGGATAGAGGGCGATGTGAGCAAGATAAGCGGTGTCTTCCCTTCAAGACTCGGCAAGGGTGGAGAGTATCAGGTAGGCACTCAGAGGGACGAGGAGAGGATTGTCATACAGATAGCCAAGAGGTATTTTTCGGCCATGGATATGGCTGTGGAGGAGTGTTTTCTGTCGGGTATCAATGTAGCCAAGGTCGCTTGGCCGGAGGGCAGGCACGGTTCAGTTATCGTGGGTTCCGATGTCAAGTCTTTCGACATCATTCCTGAGTCGTTCTGCGTAACGTCCTATGATTTATGCCTGATGAGTACGGCTGATTCGCTTGACGAGGGCACGGTTCTTCAGGATCTGGTCAAGAGTCTGATACAGAATCAGAGTCTCGACATGCAGATGCTTCCGGACATATTGATGTGCAAGAGCATCACGGAGATGAGCAGCAAGATCAAGGAGGGCATAGCAAGGCAGACGAGGTACACCGAGAAGATAGACCAGCTTACGAAGCAGGTTGAGGAGTACAAGGCTCAGGTTGACGAGCTCTCCAAGCGTAACGAGGAGCTGGAGAAGACGAAGGATAACTACAACATGGAGAGGCTCAGGATGGAGCGCGAGAGGAGCGAGGAGGAGATCAGGATCAAGTGGTTCGAGGCCAATAACAAGGCTGAGACCGACAGAAGCAAGATAGAACTTGAAAGAAAGAAGGGAGGTATCAGATGATAGATTTCAATATTTGTGAAAACGATGGCGGTAAGCTGTGGGTTGACGATCTGACCGAAGTTGTCGGAGGTTACAATCCGGGTGTCAGGTACGATCCGGAGTCGAATACGACGATGGGGTACAGGCGTGATGCCAGCGTTGCCGTCTATGTGCTGACGAGGGTTCGTTCCAAGGGCGAGGAGACGATGTGCGTTCATGTGTCCACGGAGCCTGAGACGTCTGTCAGCATTGATCTGCCCGGTGACGGGTATTACAAGATCACTAAGATACTGGTTCCGGCCGATGATTTCGTCAGTGCCGAGGACTATGAGGAGTGGAGGGCTTCATACGGTGCCACCACGTATTATTACGACAGGGAATCCGGCGAGTTCAGGAAGATAGTCGATACAGGCGGCGAGGTTCCGGAGGGTGACGATGTGATAGGGAAGTTCGATAATCCGGGTGCCGGCGAGTACGAGTATGTGTTCAGGGCCGATGTCATGGAGATCGTGGAGCAGTGCGACGGTGTCATCACTACGATGCGCATGACGCACGAGTGGTTTTCGCTGTACAGGTTCAGGATGTGCGTGTTCGGCCGCAACGGCGAGTATATCAGGGAATGTCCGCCTAGATGCGTCAGGGGCGATCTGGCTGATTCCATCGCCACCCTGCTGTGGCTTAACGCTTCGCTAGGTAATATGCAGCTTCTGATAGACTGCGGCAGGTACATGGAGGCCGAGAGGATTCTTGAGCGTCTGAGCGTGTGCGGAGGTCCGTGTGCGGACGTATCATTCAGAAGAAAGGAGGGGTGCGGCTGTGGATCAGGGCGTTCATGATAAAAGAAAAGGCCGTGGCCGCGGGGGAGTCCGCGGTCTGGTCGAGTTCGGAGGTAATGTGTATGTGTCGGTCGAGAGGCCGCCCGTCCATCCTCATCACGGAGGCAGGGGCGGACGCTGGAACGGGGGTCCCGGATGCAGAGGAGGCGAGTGGGATCCATTCGGCGGATACAGGGTTGCCACCGGTGTCGGTGCAAGCACGTCTGGCGGACATGCTGAAAGGCATGACAGGAGGCACGGGTGCTGCTGTCCGGAGGAGAAGATCAGGGATGTGGATCTGATAGAGGAGTCTGTCAGGGCGTACAAGGAGGTTCTAGGCGAGATGGTCAGAGGCAAGTACGTCCCGATGAGCAGGATGGAGGAGATGTACCGCAAGTATCTGAGGGTCGATGTCGAGGCGAATGTGCCGGGGTATGATGTAGGTGACTGCGGTCGCATGGACGTTCATGAGAGGGCCGGCGGCTGCGGATGCGGCGGTTCAGACCATGGGAAACGATAACAAACAAATAAAATAAATTAGACATGAAGGATATGATACATGATCAGCACGGCTCCGGATGCGGATGCGGGGCCGGCTATTTGAAGAAGGGCAATTATCTCGGCGAGTTCGCCACCGAGACGGATAAGGCGCTGGCGAGGGAGAGTCTGGGCATACGCCTTGCTGAGCTTTCGCCGTCGTTCATCAATCTGAAGGGCATGCCGATAGACAATGCGGCGCTGGTCAGTGCGATAGAGAATACCAGGACTGTGGTTCAGAGCAATCCGTCAGGCGGAATCCTTTCGAGCATCAGGACGGTCAGGGACGGCGAGACGGACCTTCATTATAAGGTTTACACTCCGTCGCTGTCCATAGCGCATGACGATACTTTGTCGGGATTGGGCACTTCGGCTGACGTACTGGGTGTGGAGAAGGTTCCTCATTTCGTATGGTTCGGTGCTGGCACGGCTCCAGGAGGCGGATATTCTGGCGAGGTTGCAAGGTTTGACGGTTCATCGGAGACAGGTGTCATCATCAGGGGTTCCGGTTCAGTCGTTGTGACAGGCGGAACGGAGACAGGTCCCGGAGGGGATTCTGTCGGTGTGATTACTATCTCTGCTGACGGGGTTGGTTCAGGTCTTCCTACGTTCAACGGATATGATCTGGGAAGCTACAATGCTGTCAGTCTTGTAGGCACTGGCGGTACGTCGGTGTCTGCGGCGCAGGGTACTACAGAGGGAACACTGGTATTCAGCATATCGTCGAGGGGTCTGTCCCTTGCTGACGGTGACGGTCCGTTGACGCTTGGTGTGTCAGGCGGCAACTATGTCATAGGGTTCGATCCCAGCAGGATTCCTCTCAATCTGGTGAACGGTCTTGAGAAGGTCAGCGGTTCAGCAGGTACAAGGTCTGGTTCTGCAGGCGGAGGTTCGCTGACATTGGGCATCAGGAGTGATCTGCTGTCTGGCATCGAGAGTATGATGGACAGTTTCTACGGCAATGCGACTGGAGGCGTTTCAGGTTTCGCATTCAAGGGCGGAAGCTACGTGTTCGGTTCAGGTTCCACCTCACATGTGCTGTACTGCGAGAGAGCTGACGGGCATCTTGTTCAGAACTACTATGATGAGGATGCAGGGGCAAGGTACCAGAGGATGCCTGCGATGGACGGTGGCGTTGACGGACAGATCAGTTACAAGATGTCCAATGTCATTGATGTCAATCTGACAGGCACAGGCGTTCTTCCGGATGTTGTTTATATTGACTCAGCATCAGGACTTGAGGAATGCGAACTGGAGGATTCATCGTATGACTTCGCAGGCAGAGTCATAATCAGCGGAATACGTTTCATTGTTCCGTCCGGTGTTTCTTTACGAGGATCTCACAATATCAGGATAGTCAACAGGTCGTCTTCCGATATCATGGTGATATCCGATCCGGGAAATGCGCTTGCTGCATACCAGCGTTTCGGTGACGGTCACGGGCAGACAGGTGTACAGGTGGCTGTTCCGCTGGGCTGTGCGTCGTTCAGTACGTCAGGTGTGACAGTGCCAGACAGCAGGTTCATCCTGTATCCGGGATGCGGTGTGAATGCCCTGATAGACTTCGGAACGTCCGATCAGGATTTTTACAGACTTTATATGCTGTGATGTTATGCCGTGCGGTACAGATACATATGACAGGAAAGGTTGCGCTGGCCCCGGTGCCGGATACCTGAGGGTCGGCAACTATCTGTCCGAGTACTCCTCCGAAGGTGACAGGGCCAGAGTGAGGAGGAACCTCGGGCTCAACTACCGTCTTGTCCTTGATTCAAACGGGGCTGATGTATGCGCCACGTTGAATGGTGATCCGGCCAACGGGTTTAATATCATAGGAAAGGACGGGGTTGAGGTGACGAGCGACGGCAGCAGCCTGTATATAGGCGGCGTTGTTCATTCCGAGCCGTCCGAGACCAAGTGGGAGGATACGGAGACGGGCATCAGGAACGAGGCCGGCACGTTCGAGGTCGGCGATAACGGCAACGTGTCCGTCCTGTATGAGAACGCCATGACCAGTCTTCAGGCTCTGCTTGACGCACTGAAGGGTAAGGACAGCAGCCAGGACACTGTCATAGACGGCATCAGGAACGCCGTGGACGGTCTGCTGAACGTGGTCAGGAATGACAATTCGTCAATAATGAGGACGAACACGTTCACCGCTGTAGGTGGCGTAAGGACAAATGAGTCAGGTCAGGTTGTCGGAGTGGACACGCAGACGATAACCGTTCCGGACAGCGATACAAGGTACGAGGCCGAGACGGAGACGATACGGACGGTCACGGATGAGGGAAGGCACAACGATGCGAGCGTCGGCGGCATGTGCCTCAGTATAACGTTCGGAACTCCGGTCACGACCGAGGAGGTGAGCGTGGTGACTAACATAAATGAAATTTAAAAAAGGATATATATGGCTTCAATTACAACAGGTTTGATTGCTAAGGTTGCAATCGGCGAAAGCACTCATAACATAGCGTCCACTGCGTACGCTGTGTGCACCACCGCTGCCGGAACGGCTGAGAAGACGGTGGAGATGACTGGTTTCTCCCTCATACAGGGGGCGACCATACACGTAAAGTTCACCAACTCGAACACGGCTGCGACGCCTACATTGAACGTCAACAGCGTCGGACCGAAGAGCATCATGGCGTACGGAACGACGAAACCGGGAACTACGGAGACTAAGTCGTGGTATGCCGGAAGCGTCGTCACGTTCACGTATGATGGAACGAACTGGGTCATGGGGGACTACAAGTACAACCAGCCGAACGAGAATACTGACTACAGGGTTAAGCAGTCTCCTACGACGGAGAATGCGAGCATACCGGTTCTTCTCACGAAGTCAACCAACGGGTCCGAGGTGACGGATTCGTCCAAGTTTGCTACAGGTGTAACAGTCAATCCGAGCACGGGCAATGTGAGCGCCACGTCGTTCACTGGAAGCGGCAGCGGCATTACGGGTGTTAATGCGGCAACGGTCAATTCGCACACTGTCGAGTCTGATGTTCCGTCCAATGCGAAGTTTACGGATACGGTCACTACGGTTACGGAGTCAGGCAGCGGAAACGTTGTGACGTCCATGTCGGCGACGAACGGGGCTATAACCTATACGAAAGGCGCGTCGGTGCCTACTTTGAGTGGTGATAATGCGTTTACTGGGTCAAACACGTTCCCGACTCAGAATTCGGGTGACAACTCGACGAAGGTTGCCACGACGGCGTATGTCAAGAACGAGATAGACAGCATACTGGCGTCGTACAATGCGATGATGTACAAGGGAACCATTGCCGGCGGCAGCACTGGCGCTTATGGCGCGCTTACTCCTGCCGCAAATGCAGGCGATGTGTATGTTGTCAGCACGGCAGGCAAGATCAACGGCATCAGTGTGGAGGCCGGGGACATGCTGATATGTAAGACGGACGGCACGGCTGCAGCCACGTCATCCAATTACAGCAGTACCAATTCCAAATGGGACTTCATACAGACCAACATAGTCGGTGCGGTCACAGGTCCTTCATCGTCCGTAACTGACAGGATAGCTGTGTTCGACGGCACAGGCGGCAATAAGATAAAGGACGGAGGGGTCACATTGTCAGACTTCATAGCCACATACACGCAGACTGTGTCGGTTGGCAGCATGACAAGTGCCGGTACTCTTCCGACGACGGAGGATAAGACTGTGTCTTCCGTATCCGTCACCAACGGCACGGCTGCGTCATGTTCGAGGACGGAGAAGACGATACCTAACGTCACGAGCGTTGGTTCTATGACCACTGCTTCTGTCAACGACGCGATTCTCACGATAACGATAGGTTCTGCTCCGACGCTCGGAACGGCAATCAAGGCGCATCACATCGATTCGTTCAGCGGTGGCACTCCTACGGAAGTCACGGCGACAAGTGTCACGGTGAAGTCTGTCACGAACGTTGGTACGCTTCCTACGTCCACGCAGGTGTCGGTTCTTGCTCCGTTGAGCGAGTAGGTTGCATGATTGAGTGCTTAGACCGTCCGTCGAAAAAAATCACGGACGGTTTTTTGTTATTTGACATTGATTTTTGTATATTTGTAACGGACGTACAGAATATTGTTTCATGTGCGCCATCAGTTAAATATTTCGTTAAAAAATAGATTTTCTTATGCCTAACGGATATGTAAGTCAGATTCAGATTAACGGTGGTGATGTGCAGAACATAGGTTCATGTGCATATGCTGTCTGTGACACATTGGAGGATGTGGTTGAGAAGGTTGTATCTTTTCCCAATTTTGTTCTGAAGACTGGGGCCACCATTCATGTCAAGTTCACATACAGGAACACGGCGTTCAATCCGGAGTTGAATGTCAACGGGACTGGAGCCAAATCAATCTTGTTGAACACGAATCTTGATTTTAATTCGTCTCTCAGTCTTTCTTCGCAGTACAATGTTGATCAGCTGTGGCTTGCTGGGGCTATTGTCACTCTGACGTATGATGGAACGAACTGGGTTGTGAACAACCCGTCGAGGATAACAACACCGTTTGCGTACAATCTCGGTACCGGAGGTACGCTTGAACCTGGCTCTTACATGAATCTTGCCGACATTGAATGGGAGCTGTGTACTGGTTCGTCGAATGTTACGGCGAGAGTGTTTCCATTTAGGGTGTGCATGTCGACGATGGTGGATGGCATATATAGGGACAGGTCTGCTATCATGGAGGTGTTTGTTGGCGGATGTTATAATAAGAAGGATTATGTCGATATCATGATACATGACGAGTCAGAGTATCATGCCAATGATAGTTATGTCTTCGATAGTCTTGTTGATTCCATTTATATTTATTTTGAGTATGAGGTCAGCAGCAGCAATGTCATAGGCAAGAGGACGGGGCATCTGCTCGGGAAGATTCCGAGCAGATGGAGCACATTTCAGTTGGTTCCGTTGACGGATATGAGTGTGGCTTCCGCCAATCCGGATGAGGACCATCATTTTCTAAAGTTCGATATCGCGAATTCGAGAAGTTCGTTCGAGCCTTCCGAAACTTCACAGACATCCATTCCGTCTGGTAATGTCCTTCCTACAACTGTTGGTGTTCATAAATATCTGATAAAGGCCAGGCTGAAGCCTTTTAATATAGGACAGCTTTCAAGTGACGGAAGTACAGCCGGTCAGTATCTGAAGAGCAACGGCAGCGGCAATGCCCCTTCATGGGAGACGATGGATTCTACTCCTACTTCTAATTCAATCAAGGCGGTGACATCTGGAGGTATTAAGACGGCACTGGGTAATAAACTTCCGAGAAAGGTGTTTCAGATTAGAGGAGGATCAGCAAGTTCGAATACAGACAGGGTGTTGAAGATAAAATACAACGGAAGTCATGAATTTGAACTTCACATGAGAGGATGGAGCTATGTCGGTCAAACACATATTATTTATTTTTCATCCGTGAATACGACCAACTATGCATCCGGTGGTGCAATAACACATATTGGTAATGCTATAGCAGTATCGGATATATCAATTCTGTTTAAGGATAAGACACTTTACATAGTTAATAATGCTGCAGCTGACTATTATACAACACTTGTTTTTACAGTAAATGAAGGAAATATAACAGAATCATCGCTTGTTAATCTTGATTCTGTTCCTGAAGATGCTGTAATTATTACGCCGAAAAGTGTCATAACAGACGCATTAGGAGATTCAAGATACATGCCAATAAGATTTGGCGGTTCTACTCCTTCGTATCTTACAGGAGACTATACACAGTGTTATGACAATACAATGCATACTAGTGTAAGGTTAAGAAGATTCTATGTCCATACATCATTGAGTAATCATTTTGATAATATTGACAGAAAATCAGGTTGGACTATTAATACTGAGAATGTCCCTAACGTAAGTCTGTTTGACGGATCTATGTCTGGATGGAATTCTCCTGCCGCTTCTACTGTCACGGAACAGAACCCTACAGTAGTTGAGATAACATACAATGATAATATTGATGCAACTGATGTGTTACTCCTCCGATTGCATGCGCACAGAGATTATGTTCGGACTGTATCATTCACTATTGAAGTAAAATGGACTAATAATAACTGGTATGAAGTAGGTACTTTTACGGAAGTTAAAATTCCTTTTTGTTGTACCTTATTCAATTCTTCAATAAAGGAAGCTACTGGAGTTAGCGGAAACTATATATATATTAGAGGAGTACGTATTACATTCACATATGCAAGTGGTGACTATTGGTTGTCTGAAGTAGAACTTTTGTCATTCAGAGATACAGCTAGAGCTAACGCATCAGTTCGTGCAATAGGTACAAGAGGAGGTGATATATATGGCAAACTTAACTTAATGTACGACAGCGGAGCAATTTCAAGTGGAGAAACTGGAGCTGTCACAGGCGGAACAGTGTACACTGCCTTGCAAGGTAAGCAGGACTCGACGACAATAACAACGGATACGAATAATCCTACAGATAATGACACGATAATCATGCAGGCTAGTGGAACTACTAATACTACTAGTTTCTTACGTAGGAGTTTATCGTACTTATGGAACTATATCCAAGGCAAGGCTGATGATAGATATTATAATACAGTAAGTGGAGGTACTTCACAGCAAGTATTATTAGCTGATGGATCTACAATTAACATGCCATCTACTAAGGGAACTAACAAGGATACCTTAATAAAGAATCTAGTTACTGGACTTGGTAATGGAAGTTCGGATGTGACTGATGGAACTGAGATAGTTACTTCATACGCTGCTAATGATGGATTCAGTACGACTAACTATGTGAACGTACCTTATAGACGTCAGGCCGTAAAATTCTGGAACTACATCAAGAGTAAACTCGGTACGGCTGGTTCTTCCACCAGACCAATATATATGAACGCAGGTGTGCCTACAGCGTGCAATGTAAGTGACAGATATGTTACTTGGGGTACTGAGCAATATACTACGCAAGGTATAACTCCGTTAGATCAAATGTGTGGATTTGGACACGACAGATTAAAAGGTCTTCCTGCTGAATGCTATATATACGAGAAGAGCACAGACAGAGGTGTTACATGGACTGAGGTGACTGGAATAACGATGGGTGGTCTTAAAATTACATCGGGAACGGCTGAACAGATAAGAATAACACTCAGATGTCATGACGGGTCAAGTGTTAAGATATACAATAACTGCCGAAGGCTTCTGCTCAATGTAGCAGGAACGATGTATTGCAATGTAGTCATAGTTAAATTCGATGGAACTTCAACTGATAAGGGAACATTCGAGGTAGCAGGCAATACGGCATGGAATTCAATTCCTTGTGCTACGACATTCGGCGATAATACAATAGCCAACGGAAGGTATATGGAAAAAATTATTCTCACACTGAGACCGAAGGCTGATGTTGCATCATATGACTATTCCGTATCAGGTATAAGGATGATAGCTGCTACACAATGGGAAAGTCCATCAAAGTATTCACAGAACGGATATCCATTTGATATAAGTTACACAAATAACGCTGAGAAAGTCACATTCCCTGACAGCGTGACCGCCGCTAAGTTTATCACCTCTGGAGGAACTACGGATCAGATGGTTGCAGGTAACGGAGATCTGAAGAACATAGCGGATACATGCAAGACAGCCGTATCTCTTAACGGCGGAAAGTCAGGATTCCGAATAATTAAAATAAATGGAGGAAATTATCCTTATTTGATTGTTCTTGCAGATGTGACTGGGGTGTATGATGGTACAGTTACGAATAAGCAATACGGAATACAAGGACTTATATTTTTGCAAAGGGATGGTGCTAGTTATTATAATAACCTTGTTGGAAGAATAACTGCTACGGCTTCATATTCAAGTTCACACGTGAAATTGTACACTGACATTGTTCAGAATGACGTGGTTAAGCCTTGCGTTATTAAGAAGGATGGAAGATGGTTGCTATGTATTAATGCTATAGGTAATGACGGAAGTTATGCAGCTACTTCCATTATATTTTTCGGGCGAGCTTACGAACTTGCTGACGAGCCATTTACGAAGATAAGGGTTGACAGTACATTCGAGCACTACTATGACGGTGGCGCAGAAATTGAGTACATCAAGCAGGCATCTAGATACCCAATATGGGCGAGTTTCGGCGGAGATGACACGCAATTCGTATTAGGTGATGGAACTCTTCAGGATTCGCCTATACCTATCAGTAAAGGTGGTACTGGAGCTACTACTGCAAAAAATGCCGAATACAATCTTATCACTAAGCCAAGAACTACAGAACTGACAGCCGCACTTTCTGATGACTATCGTATTCCATTTTGCTCTACTAGTCCTTCAACTACTAATGGTGTATTTGCAGGATACAGAAAGGCATCCGCCTTATGGACGTACATAAAGGGTAAGGCTGACAGCGTGTATGCGGCATTAGTTCATAGCCACGGAGATATAACTAATGATGGAGCTATAACAAGTTCTACTTCTATTGACGGATCAAATGACCATCTGGTATTCTCCGATTCGTCGGATGATAGTAAATTGAAGAAAACTTCTGTAGCGAATGTAGCCAAGTCAATGACTGGACTTGCAAATTCGGGTTCAGCTACAAGCTTGGATGATGGTACGGAGTTCATAACATCATATAGCGGACCTGACGGATTCTCCACAACTGACCGTGTTAATGTTTGGTACAAACGTAAGCTAAGTCTGTTATGGACTTACATTAATTCTAAGATAACTGCAGGTACTGGATTGACCAAGACTGATGGTACGATCAATCACTCCAACAGCGTGACAGCTCAGACAAGTGATTTGGGTTCATATCAGAGAATCCCGATCATAAGATATGATTCAGAAGGGCATATCACACAATCCAGTTACTCGCCGATTTTTAATACTGAGAAGAATTCGACTATAAAGTGCGGATATATCAGCAATGGATCATCAGGCGGAATCGGATGGTATAAGGTGGGTCAGATAGATTATTGGACCGGAACTTATAACAGGTTCACGGTATTAATCTCCATGAATGGAACCTCAACTAACTCGCATGACTACGGATTGCTTAGAATACGTGCGGTTAACGCAGCAACTGCAGGTAATATATCGGGAATTAACGTTCAGTGGATAATGAAGACTCCCGAAACCTCAAATGGCTTTACCACTGACTGTATAAGGGTAACTAAAAGTGAAACCGGAACAAGTTCAGGCGCAACTCTGTTTATCTATATGAAGCTTCCTGTGAATAACATGAGTTACAATTTCCTTGTGCTAAATGAAGCTCAAGCCGGTTCTAATATTAAGGCGTTCAGGATTTCTTTTGCTAACTCGACAGCTAAGGAGACAACGGATCCTTCTCCTACTTATACGAGTACGATGGCTCCTCTTATCGTTGGTAATCAAAGCAACTGCTTGGAGATAACTGATAGTAACTGGCAATTGTATTTGACTGCAAGTAACTCTGGAGGTGCAGTTCCATCGAATATATATAATGCTGATATACTTACCATACCAGAAGGTACATCTCAGGTATTCTTTAATACAACTACAGAAGTCAGTATAGCATGCATAAGAGGTGAAGGAAGTATTGGAAGATTCCCACGAAATGGAGTTAGAATAACAGTAGCAGGTAAATGGGCACCTCAATCTGGTGGAGGTTATGCAGGTGGTAATGCAGAAGGTAGATTTTCAGCATATCTATATGATTATAGAGGTGGAGTACCTGGAAATTCTCTAAGTGCCTCAGTAGTTGAAGCTTATGAGGACTTCATGTACTTTAATGGAGTTTGGTATTCTAAAGGATATTAATATGGTAGAAGTTGTTATAATAGGACATAACGAGGGAAGGTATGCTGAAGCTATGAGAGCCGGCATACCTCAGGAATGGAATGTAATATATATAGCCGACAGATGCACCAGGGATGAACTCGGATGGATTCGGTGCTTCTTTCCAGATGCAATAGATACAAGCTATATGTCACTCGATGGAAGGCAGACATCATTCTGCCGAAATCTTGGATTATCGAAGTGTGATACTAAATCGGACGTGCTGTTCCTCGATGGTGACAGGCATCCAGTGACAGGCAGTCTGATGGATGTATACAAGAACATTAGAACGGATGCCGTCTGTCTTCCTATTGAGGAGGATTTCAGGACGGCTGAGAACTTTGAGATGAATTACGGAAGGGTTTACAATGGTTTCTTCTCATGCGGTCTGCTCATGCGCAGATCTGCCATAGAGAAGGTTCAAAAGTTCCAGGGCGGTCAGCTATTCAGGGAGGATATGCAGGACGTGTGGGGAATCGAGGATACGACGCTCGGAGACGTGTGTTACAGCCTCGGTCTAACAGCCGAACTGTCTGACAGAGTGAAGCTTAGTGGGGCTTTCGAAAGAAATCATGTGGATAGCCTTGATGTGATTGAGAGAAGATTAATGTTCCGCAACTCACTTAAGGGAGTTAGATGGGATTAGATGATTTTTTATACTAATAAATAAAAATTGTAATGTTATGCAAATAGCGATGACGATTGGAGAGCGTATTCGGCAGGTTGAGAAACTTCCTCGCTACGGATCGCTTAATGAAATGTATGATGCTGAAAACATCAGAAAAAAACTTGTAGGGTTCGCAGGAGCGCAACTGACAAGTTACAGAATAGTATATGATGGTGAAAGAATTCTTTCAGGAGTTCCTGACACACCTACAAATGTCACGTTTGAAGATGATCTTATTGTCGGATGGGCTAAGATAATCAGAAAACATGACATTGAAGGTTCTGTAGAACAGCGTGAGGCTGAATTATACAGACTTGTATGTCAGGAAGCAGAACGGATAGAATCGGAATCATCCGGAGATAGTGGTTCTGATAATGGAGATAGTTTATAGTTATAAACCTAAAAAAAATCGAGTTGTATGAAGAAAGTAATTTTTTGTATAAAGAGTTTTAATATCATAGTTACAAACGTATTTACAGGGTGATTGTTATGTTTATATATGAGTTAATAATACTCAATAATCAGTTATTGAGCGTTTTGGATGAAAACGATATAGACGTGAAGGATTGCAAGAATATAAAACTATTCGATGATTATGTTAAAATGAAGCGTAATAACGAGAAGATGACTTATATTGTTGCAGTCTTATCTGATAAATACAATATATGCGAAAGATCCGTATATAGTGTTATATCGAAATTCAAGCGCAAGTGCAAAATTGATGCAGTTGAAAACAAATAAAAAATGTTTTATTCAGACATATTATTAGGATTTTTGTGTATGCATGCATGAGATAGATATAAAACATGTCAAACACTTAAATTTCTTTTAATATGTCTGAAATTTATACAATCCCTGAAAGCGGGGCAAACAATGGAGGAATTCCATTTTCAATACCTATCGGAGGTAACGGAGGTTTCTTCGG
Organism: Paludibacteraceae bacterium; assembly: GCA_045113275.1. Taxonomy (GTDB): domain Bacteria; phylum Bacteroidota; class Bacteroidia; order Bacteroidales; family Paludibacteraceae; genus UBA1181. The sequence goes on along the minus strand of JBGUIU010000058.1, from coordinate 131,732 downwards.
CGGTAATAACTCTTTAGCTGATCTGTTTGGATTTGCGATTATTGCGTCCATGTTCGGATGGAACAACGGAGGATTCGGTGGCGGATTCGGAGGAGGAAACAGTGCCGGTTTCCTGAGTAATCAATTGAACAATGACAGTGGAAGGGAGCTGATCATGAACGCAATTACTTCTCAAGGCGAGGCTTCAAGGACTGCGATTCAAAATTTGTCAACAGCTTTAGGACAAGACTTCAATCTTGTTAACGGAGCCGTTCAAAACGTGCAAAACGCTTTAGCTTCATTGGCTACTCAACAAGCTGTCAGTGTTCCACAAATCATCAATTCATTACAAAGCGGAAACGCTTCTGTAATCAGTGCGTTCCAAAAGTGTTTCTGTGACAACCAATTAGCATTGTGTCAACAAACAAATATGCTTCAGAATGGCATAAACGGCGTTCAACAAGCTGTTGCCGCTAAAGCAGCATCTGATCAGTTGTCTATGTGTCAGCAAACATACGCCTTGACAGACACGATGAACAGGAACTATCTTGCCCTTGACAATAAAATAGACGCAATGGAGTCTAGCAGGAAGGACAGGGAGATCACTGCGTTGACTGCTAAGATTGCTCAATTGGAGTCTCAAGGCTTCACATCAAGCGTCATTGCTCAAGCAGTTGCACCTATAAACGCTCAATTGATAAGTCTCAATAAGGAAGTCGATGACATCAAGTGCAAGATGCCTAATACTATCAGTGTTGAGTATCCTCAAGTGGCAGTTGTCAACACGACACCATATATGGGATGGAACAATGCGTTTTACGGTAATGGGTTTGGCGGGAACATTGTGTTCTAAGTAGGCGAAAGGAGGTAACGTATGGCATGTTTAAATAACATAACTACGAATGCAGGTGGTATCGCCTACCTACCGTCAACAAATGTTACGGTTGGAACAGAATCGGTTGACATTGCATTAGGTTTTCGTCGTATACAGCCAGTAGGTTACTTTACCGTCCGCTTGTCGGATGCTATACCTACAGGCACTACGAGTACATTGCCTATTACTCTTACCCTAAACGGTACAACAAGGGCATTGACTTTGTTTGACGGAACACCAGCCACTGTCGCAGAACTCATTGGTGGAACAGGGGTATTCCTTGTGTTCAACAATCGTTTCGACAGCGTTTTGCAGTTGATGTCGCGTACAACAGTTTAATACCCCAAGCGTCGGGTAAAGCGTTCTTTGGTTTATTGATTGACAAGAGATTTTTCGTAGTCGGATAGGTACATCCACTTGAGTCCGTAGTGTGTTTTGCGCCTACCAGTGCATACACTGCAAATAGAATCCCTTTTAAAGCCATCTTTTGCGGCATCTGTGGCAGAAGAATACTTCTTAACAATGGTGTCTCCATTTAAAGATACTACAGGAATAGGGGCGTGACCAAAGTGTGTGTTTTTTACCACTTGCTTAGTTATTGGGTTCTGCATATTTTCTTTTGCGGTACACCAACGTAAATTGTTTACGTTATTGTTGGCTTTGTTTCCATCAATATGGTCTACCTGTGGTAAATCGAATGGGTTTGGTATAAACGCTAAAGCAACAAGCCTATGAACGGAATAATATTTTAAAGCGTTGTCCCTAAATAGAGCAACTTGTTTATAGCCCAATCTTGTTGTTTTCTCCTTTAAAATACGTGGAAATACCCAAGTTTTACCACCATCCCGTGCTTTCCTATACCGTCCCAAAGACTGAACTCTACCGTAATTAGAAACGGCATAAGAGTTCTCGTAGTTGCAAACTTGTTTCCATTTCTCATGTTCAAGCGTAACGCTTGCAATAAACTTTTCGTTTGTCATTGTTGCTAACTTTTTAGTTTAATATGATGCTAACGATTGAAAGAGGAAAAAGAGGCGTTAGCAACCTCTTGTCATTCAGTGGCCAAACTGAACTATTTTCCGATGCAAAGGTACAAATAAAATTAGAGAGTAACAATTTTTTAAAAAATTATTAACATGGATTTTAATTCATTGGTGAACGGTAATCCGTTTTATATTTTGAGAAAGCTTGAGGACAAGCCTGTCCTTGAAATTGGCGTGGTGAAATCGAAGAGTGCTCTTCAGCCTAAATATCAGTCACAGAATCAGCCTGGAATGTTCAATGGTACAAACGTTCAGCAGGTGATGACTATAGTTGTCACAGTGAATGGTTCTGACAGAGAATATTCCGATGTTCCTGCGAATATGGAGATTGCGGCAAAGGGTAATGAGACTTTCACAGGCAGCAGGGAGGCTATGCTTCAGTTTGTTGATTCAATGATAAGGGATTCTGATTTTGCTCTCAAGATGGTTGCATATCATAACTCTGTCAAGACTGAGGGTGAGAAGATGATAGAGACATTGAATCCGAGGTATGCTGAGGAGAAAAGACAGGCGATAGCCATAAGCGAACTGGAAAGACGTCAGTTGGAGATATCCGAAAAGCTTGACAGCATATTGAGCATGATGCCGAAGAAGAACTGATGAGTTTATCCTTAAAAAACGAATCGATATGGGTTGGATAATTGTAAGCGACGAGAATGAGAAGGAGATGCGTTCTCAGATGAGGGAAAGCATGAGAAGCGGAAGCAAACGCATGAAACCGTCAAATAATGAATACAATGAAGGTTACAGGCAGGGCTACCGTCACGGATGGGAGGACAGCGAGAACGAATCAGAGGAAGTCGGCAGGGGCTTTGGCTCCAAGAATTCAAAGTGAGTGTGAATTTTTTTTAAAACCTTTGGGGGTCTATGGGTCAAACATCGGCCCCCTTTTATTATTTATTTATTATGGGTAAAAGAACTTCTTTGGCTAATTATTGCATGCCTGAGGATATGGAGCGTTATCTGTCATACTACGGCATGCATTTCAATAAAAAGATGTATGAGTTTGCTGTCGGGAACATGGAACGGAAGGACAAGTCTTCCGGAGCTGTCAAGAGAGTGAGTCCGATGAACGTGGATGAACTGAAGTCCTTTCTTACAAAGCATAAGGTGGACATACAGACGAATGACATATACGACGCATTGTACCTGGCCACGATGGTTAAGGCTGATTTCTGGGGCAGCAGCATAGAGGACGACGAGCATATGGCTAAATATATCGGTGATACGATATGTGATGTCGATGGATATGAAGGTATAGTCCTATGCAGGTTCATAGCTGACTGCAATGCTAAGGGTATCGCTATTTTCTGGGACATGATGCTGTAGGACGATGGTTAAGCAGGGATTCAGTATAGGTGATTCTGATTGGTATGTCATGTGTTATTACAATGCAGATATCAGTCATGATGGTGAAGAGTTGTTTATGACTCTTGTCGCATCCGGTTGTGATGAGCATGTGGCAAGAAGTGCCATGAGCGTGCTGGAAAATATGAATTCAGGATATACGTTCAGCAATCTGTCCGAGAGATGTTCGATTGTGATTGTGTCGAAGGCATGCTGCGGCGAACAGTTTTATGACACCGTTCAGCATGAGCTCAGCCATGTCGTTGATCATATATGCGAGTCATACGATGTCAGTTGCCATGGAGAGACTGCCGCACATATTCAGGGCGAAGTAGCCAGAAATATGTATGAGGCTGTGAGCATTGCTGTAGGTGATTATTCTGATGATGATGTGAAGCATGCCGTTCATACAGGTAGCAAGTATCGTGTCAGCATGAGATGCGGTAAGTGATAGATGGATGTGTGTGCGGGGTTTTGCCCCGCATCCACTACCATAAAAAATTAGTATTTTGATTCGAATCCTTCCTGTGCGTCTCCTCTCGTCCCTGATGTCTTGTGAAGTTTCTTTCTGCATCTTGTCTCAAGTGCGTCCAGTTCATCCAGAACCTTTGAAACCTGAATCTCTTTGATAATCGAATCGCTCTTCATATTTGGTTTCCCGTCGATTACGACAGGAACATTCTCGAACATTTCTATAAGTCCGTCAACCCTTTTCCTTACTGCATTAAGCATCCTGACATCTCTTGATTCATTCTGCATTGCAATGTATTTGTCTTTGGCTGCCAGGAATGTCTTATCGTTGAGCCATTTGTCGTTCATTCCTGAGTCTCTGATGGCGCACTTGATTCTTTTCTGTTCGTCATATTCGCTGTACGGGCTTTGCCAGTCGTAAGCGAGATATATGTATTTCATTTCACACATAGCCCTTTTCTTCTTCTCTCCCTTTGCGTCACCTTCCACCTTGTTCCTTTTCGTGTCAACAAGATCGGCGAACTCCTTGACCATCATGATCTCGGGGGTCTCAAGTTTGAAAGACATTGTGTTAATGCTGTAACTGAAGTATTTCATGCTTATTGTATTTTACCGCCTTTACAATATATTTTACCGCCCTTGCAAATCTTTTTGATTGAATCAAATCTCTTCGCAAGTTCGGAGAAGTCAATCATAGTGTCGATGTCATCCATAGGAGGTCTTCTATATCCTTTGATATCTCCTCCTTCCTGTTTCTTCTGACATCTGTGGCATATCTTCTTTCCAAGAACGCCGCCGTCCTTCATGAATGTAATCTTTTCATAACCGTTTGGACAGAGCTCGTCTTTTGATATTTCGAAAGAATCAGATCTTGATAATCGTCCTCCTTCTTTAAATCTGTTAGGTCCTGCTCCCTTCCTGCCTGCTGATTTTGACAGCGATGATAACAGATGATTGATGAGAGATACAACGCTTTCTCTTCCTCCTCTGATTATATCTTTCGCCTGTTCACCGGCCTGCTTTACAGTCGAAAATACTTTATTGAGCAACTTCGCCTTTGCATTATCAGGTATGTTAGTTGCCATTATCTCCTCGTATCCTGCGATAACAAAGTTCATCGCTTCCTCCGGAGATACGCCGCAGCTGTTTGCTATCTGGATAGCAACTGCTTCGATTTTCTTTTTCATCTCTTCCTCGTTCATAGTTTTATTGTTTTTTTGTTAGTGTACAAATAACGCTCATCTTCATGAGTGCCTCGTAACCGAGTCCCATGTACGGAATCTCAACTGAGCTTGCCCTCCTGAAGTATACATAGTCACCTTTTTTGATTCCTGTCATGTTTCCTGGATCAATCACCTCTCCTATCTCAGTCACAGGTTCCATCTTGTCTATCTCACCTGTGTTCGGATTGACAGCCTCTCCGTTGCATGATTCGAGGACCAGTCCGCTTTTAGTGACCATTGTCGGCTTGAACGGATTCTTGCTGAGTCTTTTGATGATGATGAAATCGTTTTCAGGTTTCAGTTCCATCTTTTCGGAAAGCTCTTCCGCCATCTTACCATTCTCGATGCTCTGACTGATTCGTTCTGACACGATGTCGTTCTCTGTTGAGAATGATTTCATTGCCTTAGTCTCGCTTTGTAATCTTGCGGCTCCCATGATTACGCTCTGTCCGTTTGCGCCTTCAACCACCATTGAGCCTTTTCCATTTTTCTCTGACATATCTTATTGTATTTTAAAGTTAGTTTACCATTTCCCATCAGGACACTTTTCTGATTCGACTGTCACCTTGCTCTTCAGGATGCAGCCGCATTTGCCGCATCTTTCTCCGAACACTTTACCTGTCTTCATCCTGTCACATTTCCTGCATATCTTCAGTCTTCTCACGCCGTATGAAGGCATTATGTTCATCAGGTTCATTAGAGTGCCTGTTATTATATTGATGATCTTCACCATTTACCTGCAGGGCATGATTCGCTTCCCTCCTCCACTTTATCCTCAAGAATGCAGTTGCATCCGTTCACAGATCCTGGTGCAGGTTTGGCTGATACGATTCCGTTCTTAGGATTGAGCCATAGATTCGGATTGCATATAAGACCGTCTTCTGTTTGCTTGCACAGCGGACATGACCTGCATATCATCATTCTTGTTTCTGCGTAACCGTTCTTGTTCATATCTTAAAATATTAGATTTCACAAATATATGATTTTTAATTCAAAACGGAAAGCCCGACGCGGTTCTGACGCTATTTTCTTTGTTTGTAATTTTTTCCTATTTTTGTAAACGACGGCTATTGTCGGCACATGTCTAATTTTAATATTGTGCTTATGGAATTAGTATTAGATAGATTCGCAAAAAAAGAGAAGTACACGATAGGGAACCTCTATATCGACGGAAAGTTCGAGTGTAACACGCTTGAGGACACCGACAGGGGTCTTACGCAGTATATGAGTGAGGATGAGATTCTCAAAATCAAGGAAGCTCATCTTGGAGAGACAGCTATACCTACAGGCAGATATGAGATAATTTTTGTCAATTCGCCGAAATTCGGGAAGTTGGAGTATGCAATCAACGGTAAGGTGCCTCTTCTTCGAAATGTGAAGGGATTCAAGAGCATAGAGATTCATGCAGGATCATATCCTAAGGACACGAGAGGATGTATTCTTCCTGGTGAGAACAGAGTGAAGGGGATGGTTGTCAATTCAAGAAAGACATGTAAAAGAATTAACGAAAAAATATGGTTTGTCATCAGTAATGGTGGCAGGGCATTCATAACGATAAAATAAATTGGATTATGGATAAACCAAAAAAAACGTGCATGTATGATACAAACTATCCATTAATGCACAATAATTTTCTCGGTGAGTTTAAAACCGAGGCTGAAAAGCTCAAGGCAAGGGAGAATCTTGGTCTTACTGATGAGAAGATAAGGGAGCTGATTGAACGTAACGAGGTAGGTAACATATTCACCGGAGTTGTTTTCACTGCCAAGACAGGAGCGACTTCTGAGATATCGTTGTCTGATGCTGAGGTAGATGAATACGTGTTCAACACTACCACATATAAGCTTTACCAGAAAGTCAGGGATAACGGATATTCTTTTGTTGAAACGCCCGTACAGCCTCCTGTGGGATGCATCATAATAGATAAGCATGATGACAGCATCTACTACAACGGCGAAACGGAACTTCATATTCTGAATGAGGATCCGCCTCAGTACGAGCTTCCTGTTGCGACGGAGGAGATTCTAGGAGGTGTGAAGAGTGACGGCAATACGGTCAATATCGCCAATGACGGTGTCTTGTCTGTCAATTTTCCTGATGCAAGCACTGAAAGGAAGGGATGTGTGATTCTTGACGGGGAGACGACGACTGTTGACGGAAACGGAAAACTGAAAGTTCTGTTCCCTGAAGTTCCTGCACCTATCACTGTTACGAGTGAGGATATGTCTGTTACTGTAACTGAGAAGCGTGAGGATGAGAAGATTGTCGGATATGATTTATCTGTCAATGAACCGGAGCAGATACCGAAGATCAAGAATGAGCTTATATACTCTGAAAACGGCGAGGATCTGACTACTAAACAGTTCATGTATACGAACTTCGTTGTCGTCGATAATGCTGATGATCTTGAGAGGTGTATGAATGAAAGACACATGAGTCCTGTCAAGATGGGTATGAAGAAGGTTCTTAGTAATTTCAGCATAGAGTATGCGTACAAGAATCAGCAATATAGTTCGGTCAGTTCTCCATGGCAATATGATGCCGATACAGACAGTATATATGCTACTGACAATATGGACCCTACGTTGTTGTGGTGCGACAATTCAAGTCGCTATTACATAGAGAACGACATAGAGGTCGGCTATTATCAGGGTAATTATGCGAATGACGGATTAGGGTTCGGATTCATGAGAAGGTTCATGGAAGACGGAGTCACATACACTGATTTTTTAATATTCGATGTCGGCAACAGGACTAAGGGCGGAATGTGTAGATCATTCGGTGCGTCGATCGGCAGAATGAGGCATGATCATCCAAGACCTACTGGGGAAGGTATTATAGAAAAATGTATTCCGATGTTCAGCTATACCTGCGAACCTGGAAGTCAAAGCTGCACTATATCTCCTTCATTCACTACAGGGGATGATGTCATACCTGTATATGCGACAGACAGTAGCCAAACTTACTTCGTGAACATAAATATCAGAAAGGTCGGAGGTGTAATATCAATAACGCCGAGCGTTCCGTACCTATACAGTGAAAGAGGCCAGTCGCATGAAATGGCAGGAAGCCATGTTATAATAGATCTTGACAATGGTATCATGAGAGTCAAGGCTATCGGTTCGGAAGAATATGACGAGTATGATCTTACCGAATCATTCTTGAAGTATATTTACAACAGTCAGAATGATTCATATACTTATCAGGAGGTATCTGCCGGTGAGGGGGATGACATGACAGATGTTCTAGAGAGCCTTTCATCCGGAGGAAGGTACGGTTATATGCAGTACAGCACCTTGTATGGAAGGATATATAATGATTTCTATATTGACGGTGACAATGCTGATAACAGCGATATGATTCTTGATGTTGAGAATGATGTCGTTTACGTCAAGGACGAGTATGACGAGTGGGTCGTGCTTGAAGATGTAGTGCCTACCGATGTGTTCCTTGGATCTCATCAGTCATACAACAGGATTACTGACCAGCTCTGGTGCAGTACCGGTGATGAGATATTCAGAATCTCATCATCTGGAGTATCAACCGAAGACTATACGATGGTACCTAAGTGCGAGGATGATGGCTACGATGAATATGTACTTAAATGCAGATTTGTCGAAGGAGCTCCTGTGTATTACTGGGAAGGTACCGAAAGCAGTAACGCGAGCAGTAAATAGCAGATGTGATATTGAATGATGAATGAGCTTGTAAGGATATCTGAGATTAACGGCCGAAGGTCAGTGATAGTTGGCAACGGCGTAAGCGGAATCGTTCTGGATTCCTCCTGTATTTACGTCAGGAACGGATCCAGAATGACAAAGCTTGAGGATATTGTGTCAAGGAATAAGGTGAAATCTTCAGAAAGTACTGATAGTTCTGATTCAGAAACGAGTTCGGAAAGCAGCAATACCGATGTGGATGGATATTTCGTAGGAAGGCCTGTGTTTTCAGAAGGCTTTTCTATGAAGACAAAAGACATGGTCAGCAATCTGAATGCTGAGTATCTTGACGGTCATCCTTCAAGTTTTTTCCTTAATGCAAAGGGGTCGTATGATATATCCGGTGACTGGCATTTCGGCAATCTCGTTGTTGACAGCCTTACTGTGTCGAACATGACTGTTGATGGCGGTGATGATGCTAAAGATGATGATATATCGTATCAGTCGTCGATAACAATTCTGACAGCTGAGCCAGACGATGAACAGGATACTCTGTACTATGACCTTGAAGATACCGTTGATGTGTCTGATGTTGACGAGGAGGGTGACTACAGGTCATATTCAGAAGGTTCGTGCCAGCCGGTTGAGTTTGAGGTGACTGAGAGGCATTCGTATTCGGACGGTGGTTTTCCGAATTACGTCACCGTCACAGGTCTTGATGAGTATGATGACGGATATGGTAAGGTTACTGCCAGTGTAGGAAGCATATCATGCGAATCAGCAGGCTTCTATATAACGGTTGAGACTAACGATCTGTCGTTGATTGTCGGCGGTTCACCCATGTCAGCGTTCAGCAGGGAGGAGTCTGATGGCACATATCTTGTCGATATACCTGTCAGCGGCACTCTTTCAGGAATTTCCTCGCTTGTGATAGTTGGATGGAAGACATCATCGTATGAAACATATTCAGATGAGATCGAACTGTATGATGAAGGGTTTGACAGGGACAGATTTGAACTTGTGTATAACGGGTCTGATGTTGTGAGGATGTATACATATTACAGGTATTTCAACGGAAAGTTCGCCATCATTGACGGGAAATACGCCGTCGGTGACATACTTTTACTTAACGGAGATACGTTCTGTGTTGTTACAAATGTGCTTTCAGGATGCTGTGTCGTCTCATCAAGCATGGAGTTTCCTGTGGATGTGAGACAGGTGTCTGTTGTAGGGTGTATTGACTTTAATTGTTGTAAGTCAGTCATTTATGGCGTAGAACGGATAGGTGTAAGATTTCCGGTCGGTGGAAGGTTCGGTATCCCTGTGATAGCCGTTCCTGTCAGTTACGATTCAGGATTTTTGGTTAACGGAATTAATTATTATATTTACAGCGAAAATTTCCGTATTTTCGACGATGAGCTTGAAAGGTCAGGGTATTTTCATGTGAGGCGTGATGCGTCACTAGCTACGACTTTCACTGATTACCGAACCGGATTGCTTATTTCCGTCGGAAATTCGGTTGTTTTCAAAGGTCTTCCGTCTAGTGCTTCTCTTCCAGGAGAGCTGTATGTTGACGGTGGATATTTAAGAGTCAATGAGTAAGAATATTAAAGTTTAGAGAACAATGGAAAATTCGAATCAGAATCAGGTTGGCGACATCTACGAAGAGGATTTGCCAGATTACAGCGGTCAGGGTGGTCAGCATATTGAACCGGAGCCCCCACAGCAGCAACAGCAGTTCACGTCTGTGATAGACAAATCATTCCTTGAAGGCCAGGGAATACAAGACGAGGACTTCATGTCATTTATGTTCAGGAGCAGGGGTATTGATCCCAACAACATTGAGTTCGTTGATCCTGACGGAACATCGAAAAGCAGGAAGTTCAATGAGCTTCCTAACCAGGAGAAACTTGACGTCCTGTTTAACGACGAAAAGGATCCTGCCTACAACTTCACCGATGATGAAATAGACATGATCAACGGCTGGAGGCAAAGCGGTATCAGCCCTAACGAGTATTTGGACATGAGGATTAATGATGCCATGAAGCAGTACGAGGAGCGCACTTCGGTGTCCGGTGTGGACATGGACAATTTCACTGACGAAGAAGTGTTCAAGGCGAACTTCAAGGTTGAGAATCCTAAAAGCACAGACGAGCAGGCCGAGAGGGCTCTCGATGCGGCTAAGTCCGATGCTGATACGTTTGAAATGATTGTCGACGGTATCAGGAACAAGTATGAGGAAATGAGCCGTAAGAAGATCGAGAACGCCAGCAAGTACAAGAACGCTGTCAACGAAAGTGCTGACAGAAAGATGCGTGAAGGGTTTGAGACAAAGCTCAACGACAATGATTTTCTGAATCTTGATTCGGTAAACATAAAGCTCACTGATGACGAGAAGAAAAGGATTAGCTCATTTGTCTTCGACAAGGACAAGAACGGGAAGAGTCAGCTTGACTACAGCATGAAGAATCCTAAGTTTCTTGCGAAAATGGCATATTATGCATTGTACGGTGACTCTAACTTTAATGCTTTTGCTAAGCAGTATGAGGAGCGAGTTAACAATGTAGCAAAATCTGCATATAATGACGGATTTGCAGCTGGCGGCGGAAGAAACACCGTCAGATATTCCAGTACGAGGACTGTAGGTTCGCCTAATCCGAATCAGCGTAAGGAAGTGAGTGAGATAGGAGAGTTCGACTATTAATTATTTACTAATTAAAATATGTGAATTATGAGGATGACAGCATCTTACGCTTCGCCAGCGAATGAGAATATGACTCTAACGGCGGGCAATTTCTTTCAATTATTGTACGACAGACCTCACTACTTAGGTTTGGTCGGACAATTACATCCAGAGTACACGTTGAGTTACATCACTCAGGTACTTGGAAACGTGTTCTATACAAACGGTGAGGGTGACAGGAAAAAGAATCCTAACGTGACCGTTATCGACAATCTTTCTTTCTCATGGGATATCCGTTCCAACGAGATCAAGAGGATTTCTTTCGCAGAAAGTGCGATCGACACAAACACCGGAGCTTCTGAAGGTTCATGGACCAGTGCAAATGAAGTAAACTTCATGATGAGCGAGTCTTACTACCAAAGGGGTGATGTTTTTGAGGTTGACAAATCTCATCAACAATTCCGTGTGATTTCAAAACCAGAAATCATCTCTTCCAAGTGCGTAAGGATTTGCGCTAAGTTGATTGATCCTACAGGAAAACAAAAGATCAACTTCGCTGCATGTTCCAAGGGAATGACAACCAGATGGTTGTATTCACCTGCTCCTGAAGTACACTACGAGGGATATTCCAAGTTCACATCGAACATTGAAAGGTACAAGGGATATGTAACTCGTCACCGTTACGAGATCAGCGTATCTTCCGAGTATCAGATGAAGGAAGATTACTTCATGAAGATTGCAAAGGAGGACGGAGTTCATCACGACGAGAAGCTTTATGCTTTGGATGAGTACCAAAACATCTTGTTGGAAACAACGTTGTCTGGTATCAACTCAGCTAACTTGCTTGCTAAAACTAACGTTGACGCAAACGGACACGCTACAGACTTCGATGAGGTTACAAAACAACCTATCATCATTGGCGATGGTGTTGTTCCTACTTGTCAAAAATACGCTTGCAAGGCTGTGTATACAGATCATGTTACATGGTCAGGCATGCAAAGGATCGTTCACTCATTGAACGATAAGAGGAATTCATATATTGGCAACCAATATTTGTTCCTCTGCAACTCTAAGTTCTGGCAAGACATCAACGAGTTGGGATTGAAGACAGCATATGCATGGAAGGAATGTTCCGAACCTGCTATCTGGTCTAAGAAGGCAAACGGAAACACTGGAGGATTCACCAAGCTTGGTGCAACATTCTCTGCTTTCGAAATCGAAGGCAACGAGATTATCTTCAAGGTGGACAGCGCTTTGTCAATCGAGTATCCTGACAAGGGATTCGCTATGATGCTTGACATCAAGCCAGATGCTTTGAAGAACCGTCCAGCTATTGAATGCTTCTCATTCTATGATGGACAAGGTAAGTCAAAGGAATTCTATTCAAACTTCCTTCCTGGTGTTGGAAGCAAGAGTGTTCCTAACGGAGGTGCAGTTGCATCACCATTGGCTGCTTCAACTTACATCAACGTTGCGTATTCCGGTATCGGAGTTTACATGCCGTTCTTAAGCGGATTCATCATGCAAGCCTAATCCGGAGTTTCGCTGAACAGATAAATACATAAGATTAATTAAGAATATTAAATACAGAAGATATGGACAAAGTGGTATTAAGGAATGTGTACGGTAAGAGTGTTGGATGGGTTTCCGTCCAGCCATACAGGAACCCGGAGACGGGTCAGTACCCTCCGCATGTAAGAAAGGTGAACAAGGATGGTGATCTCATTCTTTCCGATGACGACAGGAAGAAATTGGGCCAGACCCATTTCATCGCTGCAAATGCTGAAATATTGATTTCAGACGGAAAGACGTTTGATCTGACCAAGCCTGTAGAGGCTGCTGAATGGGAAGCCATCAAATACAATCCGATCATAGCTCCGAGCCGTGACGGACGTGACAGCAGCGGACACCTGCTCATCGACGAGGGAACAGATTATGATTCAACTCTTACCGGAAGGAGATACGGTGAGGCTGAGTTCTATGTTGAGAATCTTGAGGATGACCTCAGAAGGTCTAACGGAAAGATTGCAAAGAGACACAAGGCTGAAACATACGTATTGGATGACACACTTGAACATCGTAAGAAGATTTGTAAGTTGCTTAACAAGCCAGTCAACAATATGATCGAGGCTGATATAGAGGCATATTTGCTTCAATTGGCCAATGACATGCCAGAGTTGATCATCAGAAGTTATGAAGATTCGGATATCAATCTTGCGTTGCTTTTGATTGATGCGATTGAAAGGAATGTCATCAGAAACAAGAACGGTTTGTTCATTTGGGCCGACAACACGATACTTGGCAGTTCCAAGGAAGCTGTCATAAATTGGTTCAAGGCCCCTGAGAACCATCGCTTCTTCACTGCGATCAAACGTGAGACGTATGGAATGAGTGGCAGCGACGATGCTCTTCCTGAAATTGTCACTGAAAAAAAATCTTCTAAGAACAGTAAAATTAAGATTAAGGCATGACGGCTAGACAGTCATATGAGGCATGTTTGGTGGAGCTTGACAAGGTTCAGGCTCCAACCATACTGCTTGATGACTACAACTATCTGATTAATAAGGTCGTTTCTGATTATGTCAATGCTCTTCTTCCTAAGAAAGAAAGCATCAAGCAGGAGGATGTGGACAGGCTTGGACCTCTGGTTTCAAGTGCAGAGCTGGATGTAGAGAAAAAGGGTGATTCCTTTATATATCTTCCGGACGATTATCTTCATCTGCTGAGCTGCTTCTGTTCATTCAGTGAAGTCGGCAACGGCAAATGCGGTAACGGCGATGTCAGAAACATTCCTGCAAGGCACATGAATCCCGCAAGGGTTCAAGAGATTCGAGTGAATGAATATCTCAAGCCGAAAGCTACGAGACCTTATTACAGGTTTGTGTATGAGAATGTAGGCAAGAGGATGTCAGCTAACAATGCCGACGTTGACATTCAGGGTAAATACAACGTCACCAGTTATCTTGATAAGTCCGGAGATAACTCCAACTTCAGAAGGGAGTTTCTTGTGGATAATGTCGAAGGTGGAGGTGATCGCAGTGTAAGTGTCGTTGACAGGGAGATAGCCGTCAGGTATGGCAACCCTACACGGTCCAAATTGTTCATTGAGCATGGAGGCGAGGGTTATCTGACTAAAGTCGAGTTCGATTATGTGAAGGCTCCTCAGCACATCAGGCTTTATCCTGAGCAGATGGATCTTGTCGAGGATACATCACAGATACTTGAATGGAACGACTTGGTGTGCTACGAGCTAATTAATAATCTCGTTGCGGCTGTCAAGGCGGCTAATAATTTACAAACTTAAAAAGATAAACGATATGATTAATTTAAAGAGAAAAACAGTCATTAATTCTTTGACCGCTTTGGTTGGGAGTGATAATATCACATCAAAGACTGCTGAGTATGGTATCTTACCAAGCGGCAAGTTGTGGATCAAGAATTTTTTGGAGGTGCTTCCTGGTGACATCGAGTCTGTTACAAGGAAAAAGTACAGCGCAGAGGTTACTTCACAGATTTCAATCGACTGCGCAAAGTTGAAAACTGTTGTTGAGGCTGCTGATCCTGATTTGCTGAAGGATGGTGATCCTTTCAGAATCTGTTTCAGAATTGTTCCAGACGGCTTTGTGGCTGCTCCGTATGATGCTCCATTGGAGTCTACTTGGAGGGATAAAGCTGTTCTTGAGTTCAAGTATTCCTCAACAGCTGCAACCTTGTGTACGAACATCAAGAGTGTGTTCGAAGGTGTGTTGGCACAATTTGAGGATGAGAGACTTCCTAAACTCAGTGCTGAATCAACTTCAACAGTTGTCAAGCTTGATGTTCCATCCGGTTTGATGGTTGGTGCTATCCTTGTGGAGAAGGTTGAAAAGGATTGGCAAGAGTATTCTAAGCCTATCTTTGTAACAGAGACTCCTGATGGCACTTTGTCAAGCACAGTTCCTGTTGTGTTCACAAGCCACAAGAATGAGTTCGGAGGCGACGACAGTGTTGCTGCTGTTGTGTTCCCTAACGGACAAAACTATGCATGGGGAGCTGACCACATGGATGCTAAGCCTATTCCTGGCACCAAGTACGATCAGATCAACATCACCGTTAAAACTCACGACAAGGGTTACGGTTATGATCAGATCGGAGAGGACAAGAACGGAAGGGTTTACTTTGAGATCTGGTGCAACACAACCAGCGCAGGTACTCTCATGACGTTCCTTACAACCAATGCTTCAATGTCGTCTGAGTCTATTCCTGGATTTGAATCAGACTCAACTGTTGAGAAGTATGTTGCAGGCGGAGGTTCTTCATCTACATCTGCTGCTTCTCCAGCTGCTTCTACGCCTGCTTCTTCGCACTAAAAACCATTGAGTTTTCTATATGAAGGTGGATAATTTGCTATCCACCTTTTTTATTTTTATTTTTGTAGTAAATCGAAAAAATGAAAAAGATATGGGAATGTACTCTAAACTGGCTTCGGCCATATACAACGACATACACGGCGGTCTAAAGGGGATGACAAATGAATGGACGTTATCCATCGACCAGCTTGAGGATGACATTGCCAATTGTAGGATTAGATTAATACAGGATGCGATAGATTCCGATATAAGGGTGATGAGCAAGTATGCGACTAGCATACGGTGTATCAGTGTCGACTGCAAGGACATTGAGAACTGCGACTGCTTTGACAATGACATGCCTAAGAAGAGCATGCCTCATTTCGAGATGCCTGTCCCGTTTATGAACGGAGGCGACGCATCTATAGTGTACATAGGTTCGATAGACATGATGGAGAGCTATCCTGTGTTCACTAATTACGAACAGCTGCATGCGATTAAGTATAGAAGGGTGAAGCTGAGGAGGCCGTATGTATTTCTTAACATGGCTCCTAATGGAAGAGGGTTCCTTGACGGATACATATTCAATGTTCCGTATGTGAACAGTGTGACTGTTGTAGGTGCGTTCAAGGACGCAAGGAAGTATCTTGAGACTTACTGCTGTGAGTACGACGATAACAGCGACATACTTAACTCGCAGATATCTGAGATAATAACGAAGGAGAAGATAGCTTACTACTCTCAACAACTTGTTAGTGAACGTAAAACGGTAATATAACATGGAAACATTTGGTAATGCATACAGTGACGCTATTAGTCTTTATGCCCTCAACATGCCGAGGGATAAGTTTGATGAGATAGCGATGACAGCTTGGAACCACATAGGCAACAAGATTGTGAGGCTTCACAGGTTCATAGCGAAGACTACGCCTGTAGGAGACGGTTCACATATGATAGAGCTTCCGTGCAATGCGGATCCTAATCTTGTAGAGTCTGTCAATTATCTCTTCGAGGATGAAAGGTTCGTTCCATACGATCCGAGCCTTGATTGGAAGGGATGGGTTGAGAATTACATAGAACGATTCAAGACGTTCAAGCATCCGATGTATAATTCAGGAAAGTTTGTTAAGTATGAACAGGTCGGAGACAGACTGTTCTTCAGACATCCGTGCATAGTATGCATTCTATATAAGGGTGTTCAGGTTGACGAGGACGGGCTTCCGTGCATAACGGTTAAGGAGTCATTCGCAATAGCCACATACGCTGCGTACAGTGCTGCATTCAGACAGCAGATAATCACCAAGGTTCCTGACCCCAATCTTCCTGAGTTGAAAAATACATGGGAGAAGGCATGTTCAAGTGCCAGGGTTGCGGATTACCTTAATCAGAATCAGAATAATGAGATATTAGACGTATTATCATCATGGAACAGAAAGATTTACGGAAGGTCATTCAAGCCAATACGCTAAGCAGTCATGAGTTCAGAAGCATAGTGTACAAGGGCATGCGAGGAGACGGATGGAAGAAAGATACATGCTTCCCGTTTTCTCCGAAGGATTTGTTCGCCAATGTCGATTTTGCAAGGAAGAACAAGACTCCTATTGACGTTGTAAGAAAGTATATCGGCAATAACAGGCACAGGGACAGACTTTTCTGCAAGATGTGGTTCACTCTCATAGGTCTTATTATTGACGGGATCATTGACAACAATGACGAGCTGAGGATGACGTTTGGTAACAGAAGCTACGTTATTCATATGGAGAATACTCCGAGACATTATTTTGATCAGATGAGGGCTAGCGGCAAGACTTATTTCTCCGACATTGATCTGTATAAAAGCGGCAGTTCTGCCAAATGGATAGTGTTCAGATATGAATCAGGCAATAGAGTTATTGAAAGATGGTTTAATCCAAGTGGTAATATGAGGAAGAAGCTGGTTGAGAGCATCAACAATGAAAATATCACTCATTCTTCTTCGATAAGGGATTGGAATTATTATCTGAACAAGGTAGCTGAGATATATTATGATGTTGACATTGCAGATGTGAGGACAGCTGTTTACACGTCGATAAAGAATTTCCTTCTGTATTGTTCCATGGGGCGATTCAAAAACAATGGAGATGAGAACAATATGTTTCATGTGAACAGGATGCCTGAAGAGAAGTTCCTGCATCATAATGAGATTCTCAAGGAGATGAAGGAATACGGTCTGAGGATCGGGCATCTGTTCAAGAGATCGAATATGACTAACGATACGGATTATATCGTATGTAATTTCTTCAGTTACAGGGAGTTCATGTACGGTCTAAGTGACAGGATAAGTGTCAAGATATTCAGGGAGCCTGTCAGCGCCGTTCTGTCTAAGGATGAGTTCGACATCGTTCTTGCTGTACAGGCTAAGAATCCAAACTGCAGAAGCATTGTCAGATGTTTCGTGATGAGTAATGAGAACTTTCCGGAGCATGAGTTCTTTGTCGGG
Organism: Paludibacteraceae bacterium; assembly: GCA_045113275.1. Taxonomy (GTDB): domain Bacteria; phylum Bacteroidota; class Bacteroidia; order Bacteroidales; family Paludibacteraceae; genus UBA1181. The sequence continues at coordinate 113,646 of JBGUIU010000058.1, read as the reverse complement.
GCAGGTTATCTTAATTTCAAGATATTCGGAAAGAACAGCCCTGATTATGTTGATGTGGAGAAGATGTATAAAAACAAACATTTAAAGGAGAGATACGAGTATGCCAGTAAAAACTAACACATTCAGAGACGGTCTTCAGATGTCATTCCATCCGTTGAACGGTTCCATATACGAGTCATCGTGGACGAGCGCGCTCAATGCTACGCTCAGTACTGACAACGGCAATCTTAATATGATACAGCAGGACCTCGGAAACGGAAGGGTCGAGATGGCGTATCTGCCTAACGGATACATTCCGCTTGGATGCAGGGAGCTCGGCGGTGTCATATATATTGTATCATACAATCCGTTCACAGGAAAGGGGCAGATAGGTTCCTTCCCGTCACCTGAAAGGAATGTGTCGTCAACTGATATCGGTACGGGCGGAGTCAATGTGACGCAGGATGATTTCTTTGATGGCGACAGGGTGATAACGACATACGAGCGTGTTTATCCGATAGGCGAGAATTTCATCCTTAGACCGGGTGATGAGTTCCTTAATTATATAAACTACGACAGCACAGGCGATAATGGTGAGAAGGTTGTGGACTGTGAGCAGTTTCTGTCAAGGAATGATAAGCTGAGGCTTATGAGGATAAGGCTGTTTGCCAAGACGAAGGGAGGATCCATGACTGATATTACCGACAAGATAAGGAAAGTATGGAATATTGACGAGGATCCGTCCTCTGCTCCGGACCTTCCGTTTGTTATCGGAGACAATCTGCCTGACATCAATGAGTACATATCAGGTTTCAACAGAAATGAATCGCCGTATGTGGTCTGGACCGAGAATTATTCAGGTGAGCTTGTTGCTTCGATAGAGCTTGAAGTAGTTGACAGGTGTGACATAGTTGTTGAGTCGGAGCTTTCTGATGGAAGCCAGGATGTATGTGAGATCACATTTACTCCGTATGTGGATGAGGTGCATGAAAATCTATGGAAGAACGGCGTGTATGAGAAGAACAACAAGCTGTATGTTGACGAGATTCAGGAATATGATTCCATTCACAGGGGCGGGCTTATGGTCAGAACGAGGCTTGAGGATGAGAACGGGAATTACAGCGATGATTTCTCCACTGCATACTTCGAGGCTGATGTGAACGGCGATATAGTTGCCAAGATGAGCGTTGACGGATTCAGGGATTCTGATTATAATTACCTGAGATACGAGGTTACGCCGTATATGTACTTCGGTCCTGTAGATTCTCTTACAGTTACAGGTGTGATAGACCTTATGAAGGTCAACTCAGGTCTGTATGATGTGACCAAATGGAGATACTATAACGGCGACGAGGAGGGAACGTACACGACGAAGCTTGATGTACATGTCGATTACTATCCTAAGAATGGATATCATATAGATTCTGTTGCATTAAAGTTCTATGATCTTCTTTCAGGGGACACTGACGGATTTGTAATCACTCCTGAGGACATACCTCAGCTGTCCAATTTCACGAAGATGTCGGATTTCAGTTTCAATATGACATCCATGAACGGTCTTGACATGGACAGGGTGTATCTGGTTGAACTGATGATAGAGGAGCTGGATGGTGACGGTGTGCCTAACGATCAGAGGGATTCAAATGACGAGAGGCTGTCAAGGCTCTTCACTATCAATACGAGCACGATGTACAATGACGAATACAACAGCGTCATAAACTTCAATACTCTTCCGCCTAAGGCTTCAGCAAGGCTGTCTGTGAACACTGTAAGAAACGAATCAGAATCATCTTCTGAAACAAATGTCCTATGCGATGATAATGTGTACAGCAAGTTCAATGAACCTTTTACAGAGAGTGAGCTTACCAGAGGAAACTCGATGTACACAAGGGTTACTGACGTATCGGATGTTATCACTGACATTACGGTGAGATACAATCTGTTCAAGATAGACAAGGAAAACGGATATTCTCCGGAGCTTGCATTTACAAGGGGTGAATATGAGATATCAGGCAACAAGGGTGCAAGGCTTGTAGGCGACGTGCGTTCAGCGTATTACAGAAACATGGTTGTAAGGGGTGTTCCTGATCCGACTGATTACAGAAGCGCATGGTATTCGCTTGAATACGACTCTCAGAACAGCACTGTCACAAGGGTGGTAAATGCACCAGTAACCCTGTACGGCGATAATTCGATGAAGGATATTGATGTTGATTACAGAATGGTATCAATGACCAGTTCAGAGATGGCGAAGATATTCTGGGGTTCAGAAACATGTAAACCTGGAAGCATTGACAGGACGATAAGATGGGATGAGGCGAAGCCTGAACTGTCTGAACACAGCGACGAGTATTTTCCTTCTCAGATCATGTTCTATTCAAACTCAGGAAACTCATGGTCGAGTCACGGAAGCATGACACCTAAGAAGACGGATGTCTATATGGTAAGACCTGATATGAACAACGCTGTCGTAAGTGACGGTTTAGTATCATTCATTAAGGTTACATCAGATATCGAGGGAGTTGCATCTGAATCAAAGTATGCAGTCAGCGGTTTTTTTGGTTCTTCCTATATCCCTGTATCATATCCTGATACTATTGAAAGCTATGATTATGATTCAAGGTTCCTTTCTGACGGATGGATCGGATGGAACAGGGTCAGACAGGAGATTAAGGGTTCCACGGTCCTTGTGTGTGCTATGGACAGGATATACAAGTCAACAGCGGATTACAACTCCGTGCATCTGATCAACAGAGATGACAAGTTCCCTTTTGATAAGTTCCATTTCGTGTTGTCAGGAAACAACCATGAATATCATGACACTGTCCTTGACAAGCATTCGTTCCTGAAACATGACGGATCGCAGTACATGTCGTTTGATTCCGCAGGAGGTGCATTGACACCTGTCGTATGGGCTGAGAGTTCATCACTTGTATCAGGGTTCATGTCATATATAGACGAAGTGATGAGGATTAGGAAGCCTGACGGATACTATTCAGCTGAATTTACCGGAGGAACCGAAAGGGTGTTTGACGGATGCTTCTTCATGTTCAGGACTGGTCCGAGCACATTTGCTGCTGATTACAATATTTTCCCGAATGGTATCAGGTATGATGTTGTTCTTCCGTATGGAAACAGGACACCGTATGCGGTAAGCTATCTTAACGGCAGGGATAATGTCGTGACAGGGTCAAGCCGTAATGACAGAAGCATATCGTGGGATACGTCAACGTATATGATAGGAAGAAATATATCTCATGAGGCTGATTTCGGACAGCCGGTGTACAAACTGTTCGAGCCTATATATGTAGCTTACAAGCTTGATACTAGGATGCACATGACCTATTACGGTCTGGACAACCTGACATATCATGAATACAAGAAAATTACATGGAAAAGCGGTTACAGGCTTGAGCCGAATGATGATGTAGCAGGAAGGGTGTACTGGAACGGCGATGGTAACAGGACAAGTCTTATCAACGAGGCTGAGGATGCCTTCGGTTCGTCACTGTCAGAATGGACGAACAGGAATCTTGTGATAACGGATTCAGAACTTACGACTTCGAATGGTACGCTTTCAGTTGATTCCGGTGAAAGTCTGGTTATGTCCGTTGATGCTCCGTCGATAAGGGTTCTTATCAACCTGTGTTCATTCACGGATACCAACATAGTATATCAGACGGACAGGGGCATACAGGTTGCTGACAGTGACGGTCAGGCATATTCAGAGAACAGGATATATCTTCTAAACAACGGAATGCTTGACAATGTTACAGGAAGGACGGATGCGGTCAATTCGGTTCAGGTTACATATTCTTATTCGATGAATGTCGTCAAGTATCTTACTTCATACTCGATATACAACAAGGGAAACAGTTTCAGTGTTGTTTCGTCCGGTCCTGTTCTTGAATCTGCTTCCGGTGATGTCACCAGAGAGGTCTGCTTTGTTCCGAATAGGTGGACGGCAGGGTCTAACGGACTGACATTCGTGCCGGGTAATGCAATGTATGCAAATGTCACGTTCAATGCGCTGGCATACGGAAGCGGTGATTACAATACTGATTCGTCACATAACAGGGAGATAGCGAAGCTGGAGGGTTATGTATCGCATAGACTCAGGAATACTGATATGGCAGACCTCAAGGCTCCTACCAGAAATTACGACGCTCAGTTCTTTATGGGTAAAGCTTTAAAAATGTACAATATATTGGGAAGGCCATGATAAATTACATAAATGACATAGTATTCAGCGGTTGGGTTCATCCGAACTTCGACCTTGCGTTCAGCCATGCGGTGCATACGATACCTACTGAAGGATGGCTTGCATGGGAGTATAATCCGTTCTTCAATCTGAGGCTGTCCGAGGACACTTATATGATAGGGGAACGTAATTACGGAATAAGCGAGCTCCGTTCATCCTGGCGTACATGGGAATATGACGTTGGTGATGGCACGTCTCATGATATCAGGCAGGCATCCGATCTTATAGATGATCTGAGGCTTAATCCGCTTGGCGGTGAGGTGATCGACCATGACAACGGTGATGTGGAATATATTGATTCTGACGGTGTATCATATATGAATGAGGATATATGCGGACATCTGTACAGATTCGCATACTTCATTGACCCGTATTCGGAGATTCTGAAGCAGAAGGGTACGCTCGGAGACTTTGATACGGACAGGATGTCATTTTCTCTGAATAATCCTGTTCAGATGGAATGTCAGTATTCGTATGACGGATCCGTCAATGTAATACTCAATGACAATTTCAACCAGCCGATGCTGATAAACTCCAGATTCACGGCACTTGAAGGCAACAGATACAAGGTTATCGACAGGTACGGCAACAATGACACGAACATATACGATGACGAATTCCTGTCACAGGAGACATCTCTGTTTAATTCATACAAGGGATTCCCTACGCTTGAGATCGACAGGATACAGGACGGCGGTGACATGCCGTGCGGAAGCTATGTGTTCTATTTCAGGTTCTGCAATGCGGACGGCGATTACACAGATATCGTGGCTCAGTCTGGAAATGTTCATCTTGTGATAGGAAAGAACGGAAAACCTGCCACACAGAAGTCCGGCTACAGGGATGAGAACACGCATAAGATGGTTGTGCTGTCCGTATGGAACGACGACAATAATTATGATTATGCCGAGATATTCTATACAAGGACTACAGGTGACGAGAACGGTGCTAAGCTGAGAGTCAGCTATAAGATAGATAAGAGATATCCTCTTACGACGAACAGCATCATCATATCAGGAAACGAGCCTGTCATACAGATCAGCCAGAAGGAACTGAACGAAAGAATGATGAAGTTCAAGAGAGCGAGGACGCAGTGCCAGAGTTCAGGCAGGCTGTTCTCAGCCAATCTGACGATGACTGATGTTCCGTATGACATACTTACGAGGCTTGCACTTGAGATAACGCCTTCACCTGTCTATGTTGATGCGACTGACGAGATAGGTCTTCTTGATGAAGAGTATCAGCCTAATGGTGAGAAGGCGCAGTATTACAGCTTTGAGAATGTGATCGAAAAAGTCGGCTATTTCCCTGACGAGTTCTACAGATTCGGAGTCGTGTTCGTGATGCATGACGGAACTTACACCTGTGCGTTCCCGACTAGAGGGGCAATATCCATACCTGTAGGTGCTGATGACTGGGAGCATGCGTCTCAGGGTGCAACATACAATTACGAATGTCATGATATGTTCGACGAGAACATAGATTACAACGAGGATGACTTCATGCTCAAGAACAAGTCGTTGAAATATGAGAATGCAAAGGGCGTATGCCAGTTCGCACGTCCTGTTGATGACATGGGCATACCTGTTCTTCATGTCAGGTTCAGGGTGTCAGCATCACTTATGGGCGAAATTCACAAATACGCCAAGGGATTCTTCTTTGTAAGGCAGAAAAGAATACCTCTGCTGCTGTGTCAGGGAATAGGCATAGGAGTTGAGAAGGAAAGCGGATGTCCGTGCATTAAAAGCGGTGACGACTACATCCTTGAGTCTTTCACGGATTCGGACGGAATACTGTCTGAAGGGTTCCATGACAGGATTGTGAACACGAAAGTGGTGTCAACTATAAAGGGAAGGGGACTTCTTGTACCTGAACTGCTTTTCCTCAACAACGAACTGCATGATGCTATCAATGCAAATGAGATGATTCTTAAAGAATCGTGGATTTCCGCATCTGATTCGGATGGATTCGTTGAAAGAGGGTCTGACGGTCACTATGCCGTGTCTCAGGACAGGATGGCTGTCAGGAGAAGCGGTAAGACAACCAAGACAAGGCTGTTCTGCGTCAATCAGTATGAGAAGTTCTACTATACGAATGACGGATATAAGTTCAATTATGAGCAGGGTGTTGGTGAATCAGCAACTCAGTTCGGCAGCATAGGTACGAAAGTGGAGCTTGACAAGTATGAGGGTGATACGCAGGTGCTTAGGGGTATTTCTGTTCCTTTCGCAGGCACTGAGAATGAGATAACTCCTGGTGTTCTGTATGATATCTACATACCTAATTACAGCGAGACGAACTATAAGATGTATTATCTTGATAGAGTTTACGATAAGAGCGAGTTTTATCCGATACATGAGATCATCGACATAGACAGGACAGGTCTCGGCAGGGATTGTGAATACAATGTTTATCACGGTGACTGCTATGTGAGTCAGATAACTGTCAGAATGATGAGGAACTTCAATGATTCAGGTAATCCAATCAATGATAAGATTATAAATCAGAGGACATGGATTGATTACTGGCACAATCTCAACCACAAGGATGAGGAAACAGGTATAAGTGTGCTCAAGAATGTGGGAAAAGCCATCGGCGATACACTTACAGGAGGGCTTATATCGGCAATGACTACTGAAGATGTGGATAATGCGATGAATACAGGTGATATAAATGCGGTAAGCATAGGTCACTGGGCTACATTTACTGTATATTCTACTGCAAACATAATAAGAACGGACGATTACTCATACGTTGAAGAGACTTCAATGTATGGGAATCCACGTTCATTCTTCCCTTTCTCTACAATGACAAGGGACGGAAGGGGAAAAAGGAATGAATCTTTCGTTATGAATCCCGGATTGAGGTCAGGTCTTTCGGATGTGTTCTACATGGAGAAGCCTGACATACCTTATATCAAGAATGTATTCAATACGAGGATAGCTTACTCCAAGCTTCATGCGACGGACGGCTTTTCAAACAAGTACAGATACTTCATGCCTGGTAATTACAGGGACTATCCTATCACTTACGGAGGAATTACCAAGATAATCCCGTGGGGAGGCGGTCTGTACGTCGTGTTTGAGCATGGAATAGCATACGCTCCGATTAACGAGACTGTTTCCATAGGGGACAGGGTTGTAAGGACAGGCGATGTGCTTCCTGAGAAGCTGCAGATGATCAGTGAGACATACGGAAGCCAGTGGACTGACAGCATCATACTGACAGGTGACGGTTCGGAAAGCGATCCGGGCTGTCTGTACGGGGTTGATACTGTCAATAAATGCATATGGACAGTGAACGGAAAGTCTTTCAAGGTGATTACGAAGATGTGCCTTGAGCCGTTCATGAACGATAACATCACACTTACCGAGAGGGAGCTGACTCCTGTCATAGGAATACGTAATGTGAAGACTCATTATGTCAGATATAAGAAGGATGTTCTTTTTACGTTCTATGATAATCTGACAGGATTTGAGGAGAATGTATGGAATCTCTGCTATAATGAGGAATTCGGCAAGTTCATTACATTCTATTCGTGGGTTCCTTCCTATTCTGAGAATATCGACCTTATGTACTTCAGTTTTGACAGGAATGTATCGAAGAAAGTGGCAAAATTGTGGACCACGATGGATAATGACTACATATTTGCAGACACGAGTCTTTTCGATTCGTCATCTGATCATCCGTCTGTCGTGATACATCCGAGCGTCAAGCATCTGTCGGAGAATCTTGTCACTGAATTCACCGATTCAGGAATGGAGTATCCGTCCAAACTGACCGGTACTGATGCGGAAAAGGAGGAGAAGTGCAGAAAGGCTTCTGAAAGCGGAAAGATGTACTGTGATTGCACGATATCTCTTAACAGGGACAACATGGGCAACTATCTCCAGTTCGTCGATCCGGGAAGCGATGTTTCGGTTGAAGAGCAGCTAACTCTTAATGACGGAGTGCTTACATGGATGGGGTACTGGGATGATGATGCGAAGGACTGGAGGAAGGATTCGGAAGGAAACTATTTGTCAGAAAGACCTGACAGGAACAAAGTGTACCTTTTGAATGTCAAAAGCGAGGCATCCTATGTCTATTACAAGAAGGATGTGTCGTTAAGGGATTATGCAAGGAATCTTGGAAGGTATATGAGGATCAATGCTGGGTATTACAACCAGGTTCTTGCGTTTGCAAGCAAGGATTGTGTCAACGGATATCCTACAGAGGTTGTGGATCAGGACGGCAACAGGACGCTTGAATGGACTTATCCTCTTGCAACTGACTTCTGGAAGCATGGAAATGCAGGAATAATAGACATAAGCGAGAAACTGAAGCCTGCATACTGGTATGGAAGACAGCATCCTTTTGAGATAGAGGTGCTTACATCAGTCGGAACCGATGTGTCGTTCTCAGGAATGACTATCGTGTCCAACGAGACCCAGCCTGAAAGTTTTCATTATACGATAAATGCGCAGCCGTATGAGTTCAATGGTGATCTGCACAATATGTACTTCAGGCAGGAGGCTGTCAAGTATCTGTATAAGTGCAACTACCACGATATCATAAACAACAGCTTCATCGATGTTCCGGTATCTCAGAAGATGCTGCCGTACAGGCCTAATTATCCTGTTGCGGACAAGAGTGTTCTTTTCCCGCTGTTCTATTCAAGGGTTGATACATACGACGAGATCGAGGATTCCTATCAGAGGATGACTGGTGACAGCAGGAACTACCAATGTTTGTCCGGAACGGAGGTAACTTACGACCATGTAACTGACACTTACGGCATGCAGGTCCATGTAAAGGCCAATCCGATAGGCGAGTGGTATGACCAGGATCTGACGGAGGATACTGCAAGGACGGAGATGTATATTGACAAGGCTATGGTCAGATACAGCATCGACGGAAGGGATGTTGATACATCCGTTGCTGAATATGATGCGTCAGGTGCGACAGGTGGAAGGTTCCATGTTTGGCTAAGAACGGCAAGGCTTAGAGGCAACTGCTGGTTCAAGAACGGAATATGGTATGTTCAGGACCCTTCAATTGTGCTGTACAGGCTGAATGAACCTAGATGGGATTCAATAAAGGGTAACGGAGACAGCGTTTTAAGGCATCCTATACTGAACATAGCTCTTAATCCTGTAGTTGATGAGCCTCGTCCTGAAATCGGAAAATTGTTCATTCCAAAAGATTTATTAAATTTGCATTACAAGAATGAAAACGGAAGCATAATATGTGACGATTCATGGATGAGAAACAGGGGTGAAGTCAGAATCAAGGGATCGTACATTAAGACGAGAATCAGATACAAAGGTGACAGGCTTGCATTGATAGGAAGCGTGATCACGTCATTCAATTAGAAGATGCATATCATTATACTAAAACAGAATACATCATGGCAAATGGGACATATAATGAAGAAATAAAAAAGGAGCTGGAAAGGCAGAGGATTGAGGAGCGTGCCAGAATCAAGGAGGAGCGTGAGGCGAACAGACGGGCAAGGCGCGAATCAATGGATGCCATGACTGCTGAGGATATGCAGGCTAGGGCTGATAGTCTTGACAGAGCCAGCAAGATAGCATACGGGGCTGGCGTTGCAACTGCCGGCATGTCAGGTTATGCAGACCAGAAGCTTCTCAATGACCTGAACGAAAGGAATATAGATATTTCTGGAAATCTTGCAAGGACAGGATCATACGGAAATGTGCAGGAGAGAGTCATGGACTACAACAATCATGACAAAGAGGTGGCTGCCGTGAACAGTGTGAACAGCATGGGCGAGAACCTGAAGATGCTTGGCGGTTACGGAGCGATAGCTGGAACAGCCGTTCAGCTTGCGAACAATGTTCTTTCCGCATCCGGAGTGACAGGAAACATCATAGGAAGGATGAATGAATCGGAAAGAACAGCCGCAGAGAACCAGGCAAGGATGGCTGAAGGAATACTTAATGAGGGTGATGATGTGACGATGGCTTCAAATAACGGACTTGGAGAGGCAATGCAATCATCCAATCTGAGAGGCAGAAGGCATAACATAGCCGTAGGTGAGGACGGAATGAGTATTGAGAATCCTGACGGACACAGCGATCCAACTTCAAATGTGAGTGATTCGTCCTACAATGTCATACCTTCCGGAGCTTTGCACGAGGAGCCTAACCATCTTGGTGCAGTTGATCACAGTTTCGCAGGTTTGACAAGGATGGGCATACCGGTGATATCTGAGAGTGATGAACCGACGGACGGCAATATAACGGATGACGGCAAGAGGATAGTGCAGCATGCTGAGATAGAGAGGGGAGAGATAATATTAAGGAAGGCGTTGACTGATGAGCTTCTTGCATTAAGGAGCAGAGGATCTAGGAATGATATGATAGAGGCCGGAAGGATTCTGGTCGATGAGGTCCTCAACAATACGAGAGATAACATAGGTCTGATTAAATCATTGAAGGGATATGGACAAGTATAAGATAAAGATAGGAGGCAGCGAATACATAGTTGATGTCGCTGAGTTCGAGGACGAGCAGAGGATAGGTCTGTCAGGAAGGTCATATATCAGCGGAGGAGAGGGTATGCTGTTCGCATATGATTCTCCAACAACCACTACGTTCACGATGGAAAACACAGGGTTTGACCTGACGATTGTACTGATGGACAATCTCATGAGAGTGATAGGCGTGTATCAGGCTGAAGCCATGGACAAGGAGCCTTTTGTCGTTGAGGATGTCAATGCCGTGCTTGAGATACCTCCGACTGACAAGGTGAAGATAGATTCGTTCATGCAGATACTTGAGGTAGTACAGGAGGACGGGGACATGGTCGTCCTTGATGAGAACGGTGACGTGCAGATGGCATTGAAGGGTAATGAGAGGATACTTAGCAGGCCTCATACTCAGAGCCTTATCAGCCAGGTTCTGTATATCAACGCACACAAGGATGATCCGAACATAGATGATGCATATGAGCAGCTGGGCAAATGGATATTTTCTGTTTTCAACAAACAGGATGTCCAGAAGCCTGAATACGTTAAAAACTAATTAAAAAATAAACAGATATGGACGAGAAGGAAAAAAGAAAAAGACAAAACGAGTTGCTTATGGAATTAATGCAACTCATGGCTGAGACTAGTCCGGAGGAGGATCTCAGCAAAAACAAGGAGTATCGTGAACTTGAGGATAAGATCGAGTTTGATGACAGGAAGGGACCTGTTGAGAACACAGGAGCCATCTTCTACAGGAACGGTGACAAGGACGGTCAGCCGAGACTTGAGGCTTTCGGATCGGATGAAATCAACGATGAGGATTTCTACGAGAGGACTTTCGAGGATGAAGACATCAATGATGAGCTGATGAGGGAGACGAGGAAGTGGTTTGACATGAACAAGGAGCTGATCAGGGAGAAGCTCAGACGTGAAGGTTATGCGAACAAGGAGGATGACAGTGAAGCCGCTTCATACAGGAGGAAAAGAAGGAGAAGCAGGAGGATGGATGATGACAGTGTAGGAATGAGATAGAAAGGAGGTTGGCTATGTTGAATGTATTTCATAAACTATTGAAACCGCTGGATACCGTCTGGGGATGGGTCTGTGCGATGATGACATATCTTCTCACTCTTATCGGGGACGGGAAGGAGCTGTTCTGCTTCGTGTTCGTGGCATCTGTCATAGACATGCTGTTCGGATGCGTAGTGAGCATCTATGTGAAGAAAAAGTATTTTGAAAGTGGCAGACTTAGGGACAGCATAATCAAGATGCTCTGCTATGTTTCTCTGATATTCATAGGTCTGATTATAGACAAGACGCTCATGCTTGATAATATGTGGATTATGAGAGGATTTACAGCAATAATACTTGTTGCGGAAGTGTGGAGCATACTTACTAATATAACGATTCTGAAACCTGATTTCCTTGTAGGAAAACTGCTTAAGAAATTTATGATAGGCGAAATATCCAAGAAACTTGATATGGATGAGGATAAGGTAAAGGAGATATTCGATGTCGATGCCGGAAAAAAGACTGACAGGAAGGAGGCTGAAGATGATTGCAGGGAAGATTAAATCGGTTATTGCGTGTATTGTGGCCGTTGTTATAATCGCTCTGATTGCGTTGCTGTGCATCATGGGTTCTAAATTGAAGAGCACCATGGCTGAATTGGACGTATCAAGAAAAAACAACATGGCTTATCAGAACGAAATGATCCAGCATGAGTTCACGATGAGACAGATGGGTATGATGACGGACTCCATATCAATGCTTCTGAGAAAGACCAAGGATTCGCTGAAGATAAAGGACAGGAATATGGTCCAGTTCCAGTATATCGAGAAGAGGATCGAGAAGACTGACACAGTGTTTTTTAATGATACAATATTCAGGAGTGTAGTTGATTGCGATACAGTGATAGGTGATGAATGGTATGAGGTTGTGATAGGTATGGAATATCCAAGCACAATAGTTGTATCTCCTAAGTTTAAATCACAGACAGTTCTTACATCTCACGTTAAAAAGGTTCCTGTTGATGCTCCGAGGAAGACATGGATAGGAAGATTATTTCAGAAAAAGCAGAAGGTGGTTGAGACTGATGTTGTTGAAAAGAATCCTTACATAGAGAATGTGAGTTACAGGAACATACAGATATTGAAATAAAACTATATATACAATTCTTTCACATGTGAAAGGGGGCGGTTTTTAAGAATTTCCGTCCCCTTTTATTTTTCGTTATTGACCGAACATGTCCGTTATGCCGTCAACTATCTCTTCCTCCCTTGTGTTTTCAAAGTACGGGAATATCAATATAGGTTCCTTGTGTCTCAGTATTCGCCCTATCTTCTGTACTGTTATAGTCTCTGACGAGTTTAGTCTCTGCCATACACCTATTTGACAGTTGACAAGGTTTATTCCCTCGTTGAGCATTTCGCATGTGGATACATAGTTTATCTTTCCATCATTGAAGTCGGATAGCACTTCCTTCGATCTTTTGTTCTTTGAGGTTATCTCGTTCCCGTATAGTTCAACGTCTTCGATCGAGTTCAGGAACAGGACCATTCTTTTGTTACTGAACTTATCCATTATCTCGCTTATGATATTATTCTTCTGAGAAGCCAGCCATTTCAGTCTGAGCATGGATTTGTGAAGCCATACGTTTTTTTTCCATTTTGGCCTTGTATCATCCTCCATATAATTGTTTTTGAAGAATTCTATATTTTCGCTTATCTGGTCGTAATATTCTTTCTGTGTGCAGGCCACCTCTATCCTGATATTCTTATTCTTCATGAATCTGAACCTGCTTTTGTCTTCGAATGAATTGAATTTCATTGTACTTGTACCCTTTTCATTGAACACGTATGTGACGTTTCTCTTCGTATTGTCGAGTGTCATAGGTATCTTTATTATCTCAGGTACAGGAAGTTTGCCTTCATTGGTGGCATCATTCAGGTATTTCTTCACGAACATCGTCCTGTTCCCCTTCAGCAGTTCGTTTATCATCTTCCTCTTGTCTCTATTCAGCGTGGCAGAAAGGAGGATTCTCTTATCGCATATTATCTGCTCCAGATAAGGAATATTGTTGTCGGTTACATGATGGCATTCGTCTAGTATTATGGTGTCGAATGTGCGTCCTGACATCTTATCAAGACCCTTGTATGTAGAGAATTCAAAATTCTCGCAGTACAGACCAAGTTCATCCTCCCATTTTGCAATCTCTACTTTCCAGTTGTCTATCATGAGGATGGTCGGGATCACTATGAGCGTTCCGTTGGTTCCCTTGATGATGTTTTTAAGCGCCTCCTTCGACTTCCCGTATCCGGTAGGCAATTCAAATACTATGCAATGCATTTTCTTATGTTCTGTTATTGTTTGATTAAAGAATTCTTTTAAGTCTGTCTGTCACGTCGTTCAGTCTGTACAGCTGATATGTCCCGTCATCCTTTACATGGACCAGCCTTCTTCCGATGACTTTCAGTCCTACGCTCTCTATGCATAACTGATAGAGGCTCTGCTGAACTGTGTAGTGTCCAAGAGGCTCGTCGTACATATCGTCGAAAGGAGGGAGCATCATGATTTTCTTGTTTCTCGCATAATCCTTTGTCAGGGTCTTGTTGTTCTTATAGTCAAACAGAATCAGTCCGTCCATTCCGTTCCCCTCGTAATGTATCAGAAGGTCGAATGTACCGCAGTACGGGTTCTTCAGATTCAGATCGCCTGCAAGCGAATGAACCCTTGCTTCAGCTGTCACGAATCTGTAGTTCTTTGGCATGTCGTTGAAGAAGCTCACTATCGCCTCCTCTTTCTTTCTTGTAGGTATCAGTGTTCCGAGCTTCTTATCATACTTGCATTTGCAACTTTCGGTTATTCCGTCAAGGTTCCCGTCCCTCATCCATGCCATGCTTTCACCGAATTCATGTACCAGTGTTCCTGTTATTGTTGACTTCAGGTTCTCATACTTCCATTCCCTCAGTATCTCCTCCACGCTCTTGCCGTCTCTTTTCGCTACACCTATCGCCTTACTCTCAGCGTCGAATTCATGGCAGAATCTCTCCACGATGGATGATACGGAAGGAAGATTGACACCGTTCAGGCTGTATTTATGACCTTCCTCCTGGAATTCGAGCCCTTTGAATCTGTCGTTAAGGATTGCTCTGATCTCTTCGATTTTTTTGTTTGTGCTCATTTATTTGTGTCTTTTCTTTGGATATATAATTATTCATGCGTAAAATTATTTTTGAAATCACTTTACAAATATAAAATAATTTTGTAAATTTGCGAATAAATAATAATAGAAATTGTTCATCTAGTGAAGACGATATACAAGACATATAAGTTTAGGATGTATCCTAATACAGAGCAACAAGAATTGTTGGGAAAGTATTTTGGATGTGTTCGTTTTGTGTATAATTATTTTCTAAATGAACGAAAAGAACAGTACAGAGAAACACAGAAGTTTGATAACTATTATGAGCAGGCAAAGAAACTGACACTTCTTAAAAAGCAAGAAGAGTATTCTTGGTTGAAGGAAATTAACAGTCAGACCCTCCAACATAGCTTGAGGCATCTTGAATCAGCATATATCAATTTCTTCAAAAGAAATGCGAAATTTCCAAGATTTAAGTCAAAGAAAGATAGAAATTCCTTTGTTGTTCCACAGTTCTGTTCTATTGACAATAATTCAATATCCTTGCCTAAATTCAAATCCAACATAAAAATCAAGAAGCATTGTGAAGTTAAAGGTAATGTGCATTCTATGACAATATCAAAAGACTGCGACGGAAAATACTATGTTGCAATTCTGACTGAACAACAACATGAACCTATTGGAAAGGTAAATAAATCTGTTGGAATTGATTTGGGACTGAAAAATTTTGTAATAACATCTGATGGTAAAGTCTATAAGAACCATAGATACACAAAAATATATGAAAGAAAATTAAGCAAAGCACAAAAGCATCTTTCTCGTAAACATAAAGACAGCAATTCTTATGAAAACCAAAGAAGAAATGTTGTCAAGATTCACAGGAAGATTGCAAATTCAAGGAATGATATATTACATAAGGTTTCAACTGAACTTGTCAAAAATTATGACGTTATTTGTTGTGAGAACCTTAATATTAAAGGAATGATTAATAACCACAAACTTGCAAAACACATCTCAGATGTAAGCTGGGGAACTTTCATCAACTTTCTTGAATACAAATGCAATCGAGAGGATAAGACTTTGGTGAAAATCAACAGATATTTTCCAAGTTCACAGACTTGTAGTGAATGCGGATATATCAATCAAAGCACTAAAGACTTGAATGTACGGGAATGGACTTGTCCTAATTGTGGAAAACATCACAATAGGGACTTGAATGCTTCAATTAATATCCTTAGAGAAGGGCTAAAAACTCTATCGGCAGGGACTGTCGATTACACAGGTGGAGACGATGTGAGACTTGTTTGCAAGCAATTGTCTGCGAAGCCTGAAGTCCACAAATCTTTAATTTGTGGATAGTTCACTGTTTGTGTGATTTAATAATATTAAATTTGCATTGCGTCGGTTGGATAGTTCAATGGACAGAATACGGGTTTCCTAAACCTTAGATTCGGGTTCGATTCCCGATCCGACTACCACCTCACTATCCCCTTGCATGTGTCGGGCGTCAATTTGCAGCGCTCGACACTACTTTTACAAAAATACGTTTTTTTTCTTCAATTTTTGCATTTTAAGCAAATAATATTATATTTGTGACGTATATAATCATGACGATTCCGTGCACGTCATTCAACTAACGCGAGGCCAGGTGAGTACTCTGAATGCACGGATTCTTAGGAAAGCCGGCCTTTTTTTTGTTTAATAAAATTATATGAACATGAACATTGAGGAAACATTAGTTCAATTTGGAAATTATCTATTGTCCAAGGAACGTTCTGAAACAATCTTAGACGAGGATTTGCTTGACAAAGTGACTGACAGCGATATCGCTAACTTCTTTGAAGCAAAAGGTATTGACAGAAAGAAGGAGTGTGACATGATCAGACTGACAGAGAAAGCCTTCGTTTTGAAAACTTCTATATGGAAGTTTGTGAAAATGAAGTTCAGCTTGTTGTTTAAATAATAACCTATCGCTAGGTTTATGCGTTTTTGTGTGATTTTTTTTTGGACCACGGGTGCCGTGAAGGCACTCTGGTCTTTTATTTAAAAGAAAACATTTATGGCTAAAGACATAGTATTCGGAAGTGATGCCAGAGAAGGCATGAGAAGAGGAGTCGAAAAACTCGCTAATGCGGTCAGAGTTACTCTCGGACCGATGGGAAGAAACGTTGTTATAGAGAAGAAATTCGGATCTCCGCATATAACAAAGGACGGAGTGACTGTCGCAAAGGAGGTTATCCTAAAGGACAGGTATGAGAATATGGGTGCAAAGCTTGTAAGGGATGTGTCTGAAAAGACATGCGACGATGCCGGTGATGGAACGACATCATCTGTCATCTTGGCCAGCTTCATGTACTGCGAGGGCCTGAAGGTTATAGCTGCAGGAGCCAAGCCTCTTGATGTGAAAAGAGGAATGGACAAGGCCTGTTCTGCAATAGTTGAATGCATCAGATCCATGGCTGTGAGTGTCGGTGACGACATTGAGAAGGTGAGAAGCGTGGCAACCATATCAGCCAACAATGACAGGGAGATAGGCGATGTGATAGCCGATACCATCGGTAAGATAACAAGCAGGGGTATCATCACTATAGACGAGTCTGCTACATCCGAGACGTATGTTGACATAGTTGACGGAATGAGAATCGAGCAGGGTTATGTTAGCAAGTATTTTGTCACGGACCCGATGAAGCAGACTAGCGAGCTTGAGAATCCTTACATTCTTATTACTGACAGGGAGATTGAGAACATATACGCTCTTGCCCCTATTCTGGATGCCGTTGCAGGCGAGAGACGTTCATTCGTGATCGTTGCTGAAGGGTTCGGAACTGACGTTGTCACTCAGCTGGCGAACAATCATATAAAGGGTACCATAAGAGTCGTGTGTGTGAAAGCACCTGCATTCGGTGAAAGGAGACTTGACATTCTTGAGGACATGGCTGTTCTTACGGGCGGTTCGTTTGTTTCGAGAAAAAGCGGCGTGAACATTGAGGATGTAACGTTAGGAATGCTCGGAAGCGCAGACAAGGTTACAACCACATCGACAGACATGACTATAATAGGCGGAAAGGGTGACAAGGATTCAATCGAGGAAAGGATACAGAGAATAACGGCGCAGTGTATGACGTTAACATCAGCCACTGAGAGGGATAAGTATCAGGAACGCATAGCCAGACTCGGAGGTGGTGTAGCTGTTCTGAGAGTTGGAGCGCAGAGCGAGGTTGAGATGAAGGAGAAGAAGGACAGGATAGATGATGCGTTGTGCGCCACAAGGGCAGCCATCGACGAAGGCATAGTTCCAGGAGGAGGTGTCGCATACATGAGAGCCCTTAAATCCATCGCCAATCTGAAGGGTTCCAGTTCAGATGAGAATTCAGGAATCGCAATAGTCAGAAGGGCTGTTGAGGAGCCGTTGAGACAGATCCTGTCCAATGCCGGTCTTGAAGGTTCGACGTATGTTGACAGGATAAGAAGAGGCAAGGGTGATTACGGGTTCAATGCTAAAAACGGAAAATTCGAGCATCTGCTTTCCACCGGTGTGATAGACCCTGCAAAAGTCGAGAGGGTGGCGCTTGAAAACGCTGTTTCGGTGGCAGGAGTGATGCTGACGACTGAGTGTCTCATATCCGAAAGCGACGATGATGTTATGAAAATTTAGTGGCATAAAGTTAATTATTAGTTATTATTGTTATCAGGCCAGGAGGTCGTTGGGAAACGGCTTTCTGGCATTTCATTTTTTGGTATTGATGAAAATATTATATATTTGTAATGTGCTTGCTGTTTCTATACGCTGTTATTCAGGCGTTAATGTATATTGGAAGAACGGCAGGTCTTATGATATTGTAAGTTATTCATTAATTAATTAATTATTGTACTATGTCAGAGATTTTATTTAAAAAGAATGTTCGTTACATGCAGGAAGGCGGAGCCGTTGAAGGAGGCGAAGCTGCCGCAGCTCCAGCAGAAGCTCCTGCAAACGCAGGTGCTCAGCAACAGGCTCAGAGTCCAGAGGAGCAGATGTTGCAGATGATGGTTCAGGCAGTTGAGACACAGGACGGCAATCTTGCATTGCAGGCTTGTCAGATGTGCCTTCAATTACTCAGTCAAGGACAGGGTGCTCAAGGTGGTGCTCCAGCTATGAAGAATGGCGGTGTAATCGCTAAGAAGAAGATCATCTACAGGAACGGACGTGCCACTAGAGTGTAGTCGCACAACAGTGCATTAAGGCGAGTACGCTCTTCACGGGCTGGCTTGCCTTTTTTTTTATTGACAATATAAAGAAAACAAAGATATGAGAAACGACATTATCAACACAGATCTCGCCATAAACGATCCATATATGAGCGAGCGTAACACAAAGGTGATTGCCGATTCCGCTTCTGAGCTATTAGAGAACGACCTTAATTCAATGACTGAGGCAGGTCTCATACGTGGCGGCAGAAGGCGCAGGGAGAAGCAGCGCGAGAAGTACCGCGAGGCCCTCAGGAAAAGGATCGACATAATGGAGAACTCGGAGAACGTGTCGTCTTTCGAGAACGGGCAGATGCATTACGGCAGTGAGCCCGACGATGCCGATTCGAAGTTCGGGAAGATGGCTGACAAGGTTCTCTCAAAGACAATTAGGTCATCATATAACGTCGATGACAGGGAGGATGATTCATTGTTCGGATTCATTAACAGGGATTTGGGAGGAAAGTTCAAGAATGAAGCTGAACTTCTCGAATACTGGAGGAGGAACGAATTTGTCGGAAAGGATGAGAATGGCAAACCTAAGCTTGTCGGAGGACTCACTGACGATGAGATAAGGAACCGTCTGAATGAATATGCGAATAGATATGGGGAATACCTTCAGAACATGCCAAAAGAAGAGTACAACAGAAGGTTTATTAATCCTGTTGTTGATGCTCTGAATAGCCTTGAGAAAGTTCTGAATGGATACGGTGCCGGTGACAGATTTCATGGTGCTAAAACAGATCTCAGTCAGATTGGAAGCGATAATTCCAATCTAGGATTCAAAGAAAACAGCGACTTCTGGAGGTATCTTGGTTTTGTATATAACGGACCAGACGCTACAAAGCAGCCATATGAGATGAAGTATATTGTCCCTATGTATGATAGATTTCCAAAAGCAGTGGCTGTTAGTAACTCTGCTTTCAATCCTGGTGGAAACGGGGCTGGAAATAGTGATGCTACCAAGGATCCTTTGAAAGAAAAAAACAATGATGTTGTTGACAATTATGATGGAGACTGGATATTTGCGAAGAAAGACGAAGAGCTGTTTAGAGGAAACGCTGATATAAAAAACAAAATCGAAAATGATGGCGAATATATAACAAATATATTCGAGCTGGATAAGAATGGTAATTTTACAGGCGATCTGAGTTTAAGCTACGTAGACGGAAAGCCTCATGAGTTATCCGTCGATGATCTTAAATATCCAGGTGTTCGAAAGCAGATTGCCAAGTCATTTAGGGATATTTCAATAAGATCTGAAAAAGGCACACCATCTGCGCTCATTCCATATGGACAATATGATTCGAAGGGCAAAAGTTGGTTGTGGGTCATACCTATGCATAAAGGAGACGATATAATACCAATGCCGTTTATTTATTTTAGAGATGACAAAGACAATGATGTATTGTATATTCCTTCGAGGAAAGGAGGTTTTAACGGCATCATAAATAATGTATATAAGAAAGATAGCCCTGTTTTTAAAAGTGTAAGGTATCTAAAAGACACTAGCAAATCAAATCAAAAGACCGAGACGCACAAGATGCAGGGCGGAGGTCCCATAGATAAAGGACCAATCTTTTATAGTAAAGTGAACTCTAATGCTCAGAACTCTTCAGCAAACGTAAGTTCGACAGGTAATGATGTCAGCAATCCGTCAAAGGAAGAATATAAAAAAAGTTTCGATGAGAGGGTCATGGCGCAAGAAGAGTCAGAAAAGCAGCAAGGTCCTGTGTTAAAGATTGCCAGATTCTTTCAGCTTGCGGGTGATCTTGTATCAATATTTATTCCGAATCCTGCATTAGGAGCTGCAAGCGTAACGCTTGGAACGATACTTGACGGATTTGATCCGAACGTAACGAAAGGACAGCTCTTTAAGAATCTTGGATTAGGAGCGATAAGCCTTGTCAATCCGATGTCAAAATTAGCAAGAATATCGAAACGTGCCCCTGAAATTATAATGGGAGTGCAGAAAATTGCCGCTACATATGGACTTGGAGAAGGAGTCAAGACGTTGTTTGGAAAAGTAAGTCAATTCTTTAAGGATATTGATAACGGAATCGGCTGGGGTGAAGCGATCTCCGCGAACTTCAGTCCTGAGGATCTCACACTCATACTTTCAGGCTTGAGAGGTTTTGCTAATGTATTAAGGACAAGTAAGACCGCTAAAGCAGTCAATGAAAAGCTTACTGGTGATAAAACAGGTGCAGCAGAAGTTCCAAGTAGCAGAATAAAGGAGGTGTACGGAGATGCGGTATATAAGGATGAATACGGGCAAAACCGTTCTCAGCCTGTAAGCGTGAGTTCGTCCAACTTTAAAAGTCAGGAAGTCGCGAACGGTGTTAATTCTATGTCCAACAAATACAATAATGCGTATGAGAAACAAACTGGAAGACCTGGTGATGTGACAATAGAAACACCGCCTGTCATGAAAGAAATAAAGGCTCCAGGAAAAATAGCAGAATATGCAGGGAAAGTTACAGGAGCAGTTAGATCGACTATTGCTGCTCCAAAGGTTGCAAATGCGGTAAAAAATCTTGATGTAGAAAATAATGTCACATACAATCCTGTCATTAAGCAGAACGAATCAAGCAGATCTAGTCAAAGAGCTAATGAGCTCATAAAAGAGAGGAATAAAGAAGTCGAGAATAGAAATTCCGGAAGCGTCAAACTTGACAAAAAGGAGCCTTATAACATCGAACCAACTAAACCGTTCGTCTTTGATAAAAACGGAAACCCATATTTAAATCCGTCAACTGGAAGTCAGACTATTCAGTTAAAGGAAGGAATGTATTATGATGTTGACGGAAGGCATGGTAGGATAATAGAGAGTCCATTTGAATCTAATAATACAACGAATACAATTTACAAGGTTGGTGATGTTGAATATAGTTTAGATCCTAATGGATCATCGAAATTCGTACTAAGTGACGAACAGGCTTCGAAACTAGGAAACTTCTTTAATATTCTTGATAAGATTGATTCGAAGCAGGATGGAGGAATATTGACGAGAAGACTTAAAGCCGTAAATGATTGGAATGATTATGTAAGGAACAATCCATGGAAAATATCGTCATCAACGGAATCGCAGACTTATAATGGTCAGCCTATTGGTGATGACGGAAGATACTATGACAACAATATCGAAAACTTAAGAAATTTTGCGCGTGGTTTCTTCGATAGAAATCCTGGATACAGAGATCTTCTTGGAATTGATGATGTTGATGAATGGGCAAGTAACATAGTTAATCAGAGGATTTATCCTAATAATGTTAGGAAAGGTGACAGTTTCTATGCTCCTATCATCAATTTTGATGGAGATGGAAATATGTCGTATTACAAATACGATCCTAATTCCAATTATAACATTAATGATAATGTAGAAGGAATTCCGGGACCTGCATTTCCTAATGTCAGCACATATTCGAAAGCTTCTGTAGATTCGAAGTCTGCACAGCCAATAGCACAGGGAACATCAAACGGATCTGCTCAGTCGACTACACGGGTAACATCATCTGTGTCCACACAGACGGCTCCTGCTGGAACCAATGCGTCATCACCGAATGGGAATGTATCGTCAGGCAATGCGTCTGCAAATGAACCGTTGTCAACCTCGGTTGCTTCTGGCTCTGAATCATCAAATCAATCAGCAGCAGTAGGTGTAAATACAAATCCTGCAAGTTCAGCGTCAGACGGTCAGACAGCTCAAGGTCAAGTCAAGTCCGGTAGTTTGTCTTCTATCGGAGATGGCGCAGTTACGGGTAACGACAACGGCACTGAAGGTAGCAATGTAGCTTCAAATAATGCTGAAGGTGTGAATCCGTCAGGTAATACATCAACTGGCGCATCCGAAGGTGTTGTGGGCGGTTCTACAGAAGCTGCCGGTGTGACTGATAAGACAAAAGATTTGGTTGATAGGATTCGTGCGTTGACTATTGCCAATCCTGTTGATACTGAGTTTTACGGCTACAGGAAGGGTATATTCAATCCTTTGTGGATTACAAGACCTTTACCGAGTGCGCTTAATGCGTCAGCGAACACTCTGCTTAACGCTGAGCTTGACAAGAACAGGGTTGCTCTGATGTTCCCTGGAAATGACAAGCAGAAAACTGTCAGGGTCGAGGGTGACTATGAAGGGCTTCAGGAAGCAAGAGATAACTTCGCAAGAATGAGAGAGAGTCTGTCTGACTACGTGTCCACGGACATGGCAAAGAACATTGACAATTACAACAATGTCACTTACAACGGCATAGGCATGAATAATCAGGCAGAAGCAGCCGACAGGAGAGCGTTCCGTCAATCAAGAGAGAAGGCATTGTCCGACATTGACAATAACAGGAACAGCATGATAGAATCCGGTAATGTCAATGAGAAGATTCTTAACGATGAGCTTAACAGGAGAAATGCCATAGATTATGAGGCTGCCGCCAATGTCAGGGATAATATGTACAATGCAGTCGAGGATGTGAAGGACAGATTCGTTCATCTGAGAAGCATGTATAATTATCTGTATGCGGATGAAGACGCAAAGGCAATTGCTGCAAGACAAATTGAAAACAAGGATAAACTTGCAGCTGCGATTAACGATGCAGCCGTTCAGATAGCTAATAATGTTGAATTGGAGACAGGAAGAAATAAGGATGATGTATTGAATGATCTGAGAAATGGAAATGCAGGATATATAAAATCCAGCTTGAACGGAGAAACGTCTTATCTGTATAACACATTTGAGCATCTTCGCAAACAGTATGATAAGATTAAGAACAGGAATTTTGAATCTGAGGCGAAGAGGTCGATACTCAGTACCGTTCCTGGTTCTTTGAATATCAGCAGATATCGTAAGTAATATTATTGATTGGTGACTCGTATGAATTGTATCATACGAGTTGCCTTTTTTAAGAAACATAAAATAAAACATTGAATATATGGCATTGGAAACAGGAAAAGTAGCCACCGATTTACTAATATCCGGAGTGGCAAAATCGAATGAGCCGGCAATGATTGTTCCGAACAGTCAACAGGGTCGTCCTGTGAAGGAAAAGTCTAAAAAAAAGGAAGATGATATGGAAGGACTTCCAGCCGACGTTGCGGCGGTTAACGCTCTTCAGGCTCAGTATATGGCAGATGGCAACATAACAATACAGGAGGAGATTACGTTGAAGAGTAAGTTAGCGGCGTTAAAGCCGAGACTTGAAGCATGGCAGAAAGCAAGGGATGTTGTCGAGAGGAATAATGCGTCAGCCGAGTATGCGATAGATGATAGAGGTTTCGTGTATGTAAAGAATGACAAGGGTGGCATCGATAAGAGACATGTGAGCTCTGTTAACAAATATGACACGAATCGCCTTCTGACTTATGGTGAACTTCTTGATGCCACATTCAATAAATATGCTTTTGACGATAATATGCTCAATGCGGTAAGTAACGCAGTCACCGCTTCGATGGCTCAGAAAAAATTCGTAGATCTCGTAAAGCAGGCAGAACCTGATTCAGCATCGGCGACAAGTGGATCTGGAAGTGTTGACCGACTTTCTGATTTAAACGCTTTCATAACAAGAAGTAAAAAAAGTCGTAAAAAATGGACGGCTGTAACAGAAGACAGGCTTTACCCGATGTGGAGTGCACTTGTTAGAGATATGGATTCGAAGGACAGGTATGCACTTATTTTGAAGGGAAGGCTTAGTGGCGATGACATTGGCAACAATGACGAGGCTGCTGTATTAGAGGCTCAGATTGGATGGCTTGGAAGATCGGTTGAAGATGAGAATTTGGAGGATATACACTACACTTCACTTGGAGGTGCACATTCCGGAAAAAAGAATGGGGATGATAACGATAGCGATATCTTAACTTCATCTGAAGTTGCTCTAAATGTCTTGAGTGATCCGAACCTTCAGGAAGATACTTTCAACTTTGGAGATAACGGAAACATAACGTTGAAAACGGCAAATGCTACACAGACGCTCAATTCAAGTGCCACTTCAGCTGTCACAGCCAGAACGCTTGGGCAGCTGATTGATGGAAAGGTCACGACAGATAAGATGAGCTTCTATATGAAAGATAAAATATTTATAGGAAATAAAAAGATTAGGCAAAATCAATATAATACGATAGCTATTGATGGCAACCACATGAAGACTACGTTCATTCCTTTTAGGAACGGAGAACCTGATCTTGAGGTTATGAATGAAGTTGCAAATATAAAAGTGAATCGTGACATAATTATAGCAGATAGCAACGTAAATTCTATTGCAAATGAATTAAATAATTACTTTAATAATCCTGACGGGAAGTTTAAGAATATAAAAATCATTGATACAGCCGATCCTGAAGATATAGCTCTTGTTAAAGGTAAGACAGTGGATGAAGCTATAAAAAGTTATTTCGAGCGAAACTATACAAAAGATTTCAAAAATGAAAAAGCTGTAATGCATCCTTGCGATATATGTTATGCAACGTTCAGTATAGGTACTGATAAAGATGGAACTACGTTTAGTGAAAATGAATTGAAAGACAAAAAAGAAAATGGCAAAATAGTAAAAAAAGTTTTAGGCTTGAACAATATCGAAAATTATGACATAGACGACAAAGATGCAAATGAGAGAGAGAAGTTCATGACTAAAGATAACTATAAGAGAAATGTAATATCAGCTTTCGATCAGGAATATTCTAGTGATAAAGAATCAAAATCATATCCTGATTTCTTACAAGGTAATAAAAAAAGTGATCAACTTTCAGTTGGAAGGGGATTACTTATATTACCTCATAGAACAGGAGTATGGGCGAGAGCGTTCAATGTAGACTTAGCTCAGATTGAAAAGAGAAACAGAAATGTTGATATGTATGATAGTAAAAAGGAGAATAAGGTTGTAGGAAACGAGAAACAGTTTTTTAAAGATGCAAAAGGAAATAACCAATACACTCCGTTATCAAATTGATAATGATAATATAAATGAGTCAGATAGAAGATGGGCGCATGTCCATCTTCTGTTTTTTTCATGGGTTGTCCAATGTTGTGTTATCATGTAAATTATTGTATATTTGTGGATGACATTTATGTGACGGCTGTATTTAAGTTTCACAGTCTCTTGTCGAACTAAAATTTGTATCGTAATGGAAGATTTGTTATTATTCACTAAGAACGTTGCTGATAGGAACGGTATATTAAACGCTCAGTTATTGACTGAGGAAGGTTATTCGCAAGACAATCTACAACTGCTTGATGCTCAGAAGTACTGGGATGATGTAAAGATTCAGCAGATGTTTGATTATGACAAGGATAAGTTTGTCAAAACGTATAACCATGCGTTAGCCGTGTATAACAATCTTGCAGATCCTGAGTACAAGTATGATTATTCGAATGAAGTAAAATACTACGAAGAGGCTGACATAGTGCATGACCCGGATAAGCTAATAAATCCAAATGATTTAGCTCCGACTGTCAGTTACGAGCCCAATCCGATGATGACAATGACAGGTATGTTCAACTTTAACGAAAAAACACTGTCACCATTCACGGCAAGCGAGATAGGTCAGGCACACAAGACTTATGATACTGAATCAGGTCAATACATAGATTCGCCGAATGATAGAGGTTTCTTCAGGAATCTGTTCGGTGGAACCATGGTTCTTGACACGTATGACGAAGACGGATATCATTTTGACAGGGTGTTGGGTATCAATGTTCCTCATAAGAAAGGTGATTTGGTCGAGGGTGATGAGGGAACCGCACACTTCAAGATGGTGAACGGAGAAGACATATACGGAAAGACGGTGCTCAATCCTTTCTCTACTATTACAATAGATGGTTCAGCAGCCGACAAATATGCTTTCTGGGACAATGATGACAAAGATAAGAGCGTCATCGGATCGACTGTTAGTGCAATAGTTAGACTTGCTCCTTTCTTTATCACAAGGGGTAAGATAGGTAAGGTTTATGCAAATTGGGTATTCTTTGAGACATTGGCTGATTTCACTCAGAGGTTTGTAGGCGATGTGGCTGATTTAACCAATAACACACCTGAAGATTCTGAATGGATGAGGACGATGAACAAGATAAACGGAAGGTTCAGGAGGTTCGACATGGGTACAAGCCAGTATTCACAGGAGAATCTTTTCACGTATGAGAATGTGACGAACCTGCTTTGCGATGTTGTATCACAGCAATATGCGATGAGGGTTCCGATGGAATGGGCTAAGAATGGTCTGTTCTTCACCAAAGAAGGAAAGATATTAAGAGAGTTCAACAAGAATAAAGACAGATGGACGGCAGCGAGAGAGGGTGAGATCTTCAATGAGATGGCGACAGCCGCTTCCAGGGAACGTGCTCTTATTACCGGAATGACGGAACAGGAGCTTAGAAGAGTTGCGAGTCTGAGGACACAAGAAGAGATTGCTCGTTATTTCGAGAATGCAGCCAAGACGGGAAGCAATATCGGACGATACTGGATGACTGGATATGCTGCACAGGATACATACAACGAGGCAAGACATTCAGGCGCCACAAGAGGAGAGGCCGCATTGATGGCTTTGGCCTTCACTGGTGCTGAATATGCAATCATGAGGACCGGTTTAGGCGAGAGATTGTTTCCTGAGGTTCAGAGGAGTCAAAGTGAATGGAACGCTTCAATAAGAAAGGTTGTTGACGAGATACACAAGGCAGGAGGATTGTCAAGCAACAATCCTGTGGTTCGCCGTAAAATAATGCAAGATCTTTATGAAGGCGCTCTTAAAAACAAGGGTCCGTTCGCTGACGGAATCAAAGGTATGCTTCTGAATGCGACTGCTGAAGGAGTCGAGGAAATGACTGAGGAGTTCGTAATGGATGCCATACAACTTGCCGAATCTAAATGGTCAGACACATACAATAAGGACATATTCGGTGATGCGGCAGAAAGGTACGCCATGTCGTTCTTCGGAGGATTCCTTGGAGGTGGAATATTCGGGTTTAACGGTTCATTCCGCAACGCTAAGAGCATCCAGAGTATGAGTGTCGAGCAGGCTTACTCCAGCCTTATAAGAGGCATCAGGAATGGTAAGAAGGACGAGATAATAAACGAGCTCAACAATATGACCGTTGGAAGTAAGACTCTCAGTTCGCTTGAGGCGTATGGTGTTGGTGACGAGATATCATACTTCAAGCCTGCTGACAAGTACAGCGGCATCAAATCTCAGGACGAGGACATCAAGTCGAGGATAATAGACATGATCAATTTCGCTGCCACAGCGATAGATGGAACTGGAGCGAAGAGTGATTCTGAATTGGACAAGGAGCTTTCTAGGGACCTCAGATATTCGAAGCTGATGTCAAGCACATCAATGGAAGCATTCTATAAATCGTATGATGAGAAACTTGGCAGTATAGTAGCTACAGATAAGGAGATAGCTAATCTCAGGAACGAGATAGATAATGCCGATGGTGAAACGCTTAATGCAAAGAGAGATGAGTTGAGAAGGCTTGAGGAGCAGAAAAAGACTTTGATTAATGAGTTTCATAACGATTTCGAGTATCACGAAGAAGAGAATAAAAAGGGTCCTAAGATAAGTAATCAAGCTAAGAAATTCCTTGAGTACGCTTATTGGGAGATGACGAACGGACCTAGGATCTTCGGTCTTGGACTGAGCACTCAGTTTATAGCAGAGCAGCTTGCTGGTGTTTCGTATGACAAGATGAGCGAAAGTGAGCGTGAAATGTGGGAGCAGAAGGCCAAGGAGTTAAAGTCGGCTGACGGAGGAAAATTCAAGATTGACAGGATTATTGATTCATACGGCATAGCCAAGAATATGCTTGATAAGTTCTGTATTCATAACGACAGTCTGTTCAAGGGTCTCAGTGATAAATTCGCATCTAACAAGTATATTGTCGCAAGGCTTAACGACTCTATAGTCAACCTTATAGACAAACTGAATTCTGACAATACGAATGATTTTTCAGCCGCATTAGGAAATTTCTTTGATGTGAAGGGTCTGTTGGAGATGAACGGTGCGCTTGACGCATCGACAAACATTGATGCAAGGACCGCATCCCAGCAGCTTGAACAATTATTCGGAGTCAGGGATCCAAATGGCGAATGGGGTTACTATGACGATTATGGACAATTCGTCAAGAGGTCCAATTCAGGAACCCCAAAGGTTACATGGAACGAATCCATCGAGGCGAAGGAAAATGCTTTGAAGGAAATAGAAGACAAGCTCAGTGAGAAGGATATCAAGGATGAGGATATAGCCGACTTCATTGAGAAAACGAACAAGTCCCTTGAATCAATTCTTGGAAAGGGCAACAAGCCAATAAAGATTATAAGGGATGCATCTGGTAAGGTTGATGTGAAGGCGATGAGGAAATTCGTCAGGATGAACAGTGTTGCAGACCTGCTTACCAGGATCAATAATCTTGGTATAGTAAAGATGGGAAGCGACAGGATATACAATAGCGCCATGATGCTCAAGGCTAAAATGCAGGAGTTTGCAAACATATATGGTAATGCTGTTGCAACTGAGATGAACGGAGGCATAATCAACCTGAACAGCATAAGGAACATAAGCAAGATGAACGATCAGCTGCTTGAGGCTGTTGCGAGGACGATAGGATCCGACGTAAATGGCATTGATGTCAAAGGATTGATAGAGAAAGTCAAGAAAATAAATGACTTCAACGTGACTGAGATGGTTGAATTCAGTGACGATGAGATCAAGGCTCTAAAGAATCTGAAAGATGCTCTTGTGTGTGTAAGACAAGTTGTGAAGCTTACCGGAAAGCACGGTGTCGCAACGTCATCATATAATCCTATCAGTTTCACGGAGTTCCTTAATGGAATGGGAAGCGAGTCTGAAACGTATGCTGTTCTTGATTACGGAGACGTGATTAGGATGTATAGTGAGCTTGATAATATAGGCATCAAGATAGATGTGGCGTTGAATTCATACGACAGCATGAACGAAGGACGTTACACTGAAGAGATGTGGAACATGTACAGATACAGGTCTGATATGTGTGCTTTCATGAAATTCTGCATGAACAGAGCCAAGAACTCGAATATCATGAAGAAATTCAATATCGACCTTGATAAGATCATAAAGCAGCTTGAAGATATTGAGTCATCCGTGAAGATTGATGGAAAGGATAGCATGACGGATGATTTGTTCGCTACATATATGTCTGGATGGATGAAGGTAGAACAGGCCATTTATGATGTGTTCAATGATGATAGCGTGAAAAAATTAAGCGCTTCGGATAAGGCTCTCATATTGGGATCAATAATAAACGACAGGGTTGAGAATGCTAGCGATGACCTTAAGGAAATACAAAAGAGGATAAACAGCAATGAAGAGTTCGTGATAGGAGAAAACAGCACTCTCAGCGGACAGCAGTTGCTTGCTTTCATGGTTCCGAGAATCGTGATGGATCCGAAGGTGTTTTATGAGAGGTTATCGGCTGCCGAAGACAGACTGTCCCAAGCTGATCCGAACTTCATAGCATTGTCAAGCCAGGAGGAATCTGCGTATGCCATGTCTGCGTTTCTTGCTGATGATAACGCCGATACATGGCAGAGCATAGCTATTGATTCGGTAAGGATGGAATTATCTTATTCTGCAATAGACAAGATAATATCCAAATTCAAGGAAAAAGGAATAACTGCGGATTCAAAGATTTCTGATGTCATCGGAATATTAAAGGAGGTTCAACCTCAATTTGAAGATAATGAAGAGATAAGAAAGTCATTGGGAATAACAGATGATATCAATAACCATTTGAACGAAGGAATTAGCGATAATAATTTTTGTGATGTAATACTTGAAGCTGCTAGTGACAACAGCTATGACAGGACGAAAGATGAGTTTGAGAGTTTAATCAGACATTACAGCGAATGTTGTGATAGTCTTGATATATATCCGAGATTTTCAAATGTGTTCATGCAATTAGGAGCTGCAGGAACAGGCAAGTCAACATATCTGTTAAAGCTAGTTGACGATATCATAGTATCGGAGAAAAAGAAAGATTCAGTTGACCTTGATATAGAATATATTCACGTTAACAAGGGAAATGCTATCAAAGCCAAAGATAAAATCGGAGGAATCATAGGCGGTATTGATGATGACAATTGTTATTCCAAGAATGACAAATTGGAGAAATTAGTTGGAAAAGAGTATACTAAAGATCATTTCGATGATCAAAAGAAACATATCGGTAAAATTCAAGGATTGCCTGTATTAAATGGAAAGGTTAACAGCGAAACTTATATAGATTCAGAATCAAGCGTAAGATATATCGAAGATGGAATAGTAAAGGATGATTCCGGACGTTACACTTACAAAACCAGTAATTCTGATGACGATAGAGAGCTAATTATGTTTATAGACGAATTCACGCTGATGAATGATGTCGACATGAACACGTTTGTCAAAATGTCTCCTAATGCAAAAATAATAATGTTGGGAGATGTTGCTCAAAACACCGTTGTTGGGATTCATCCTGATAATGAATATTACAGTTTCCAAATATCACCATACACATACTGGCATGCCGCAAAAATGAATCTTCCGATGAGGGCTGAAACCATTCAAAAGAGAGTTAATAACAGAAACGTGTCAACGTATGCGAATAAGCTTTTGAAGGTGTCTGGCTTCATAGAATCCAATGAAGGTTCCATCTCTTCAGATAATTCAAAAATGATAAATGAAGTCTTGAAAGGTGAAAATGCAATTAGAACAGCCATGCATTATTATAGAAGCGATGACGGCAAGTCGTTTTCAGGAGATTACTTCTATGCATCAAGCAATTCGCCTGCAAGGTTTAAATTGGATGAAGATCCTGAGTTGGTCAGCAACATCAGTGCGATGATTGAGAGGCAGAAGGATATAAATCTTAAGAGAGGAACGAATTCAAAGATAATAATAGCTGAAAACAAAGCATTTTCGACTCTTCTTAAAGATGAAGTGAAGAGAGTGTTCGGATTGAACGATACTGAGTTCAATAATATGTTTGAGGTTACGGACATATCAAATTCACAAGGTACCGAAGCTGATTTCTACATAGCAATGAACCAAACAACATCAGATGTCGGTTCATTCGGAAGAAGGCTGAATACATGCATAACAAGAGGAAAAAGAGGAACTGTATTCATTCAACCAGGTATGTCGAGAAATATAACATATCATGATGTTAATGGTAATGATTACGAATGCTTTGATTTCTCCAATCCTGTCCCTGAAAACAGGTCAATATACAATATAAGGGACGAAAGGTCTTATGATGATATCATAAACACAAGAATATCTGATTCAAGAAAGGCTGCTAACAAGAGAAGGCATATAGCTTATTCTCAGGCATTGTCAGGTGCACCAATCAGTCCTGCCAACTCAGGCAATGAGGGGTCACAAGAAAGAACCAATACGTTGTATGATGTAACAACAGCGACAGCGTCATGGGCTGGAACCAACAATCTGTTTGATTTCGCGCAAGTAGACAGCATAGACGCTGATAAACCAGACCAATACAATGTGAGTCAGATTACGGATTATCCGTCTGATGAGAATTGGAAAATAATGGACAAAATTCTTAAACGTTACAAAGCTTTGGACATAGAAGATTCATGTCCTTTAAGGCTTTACGATATTTATGGATTAAAAATGGCATTTAAAAATAGTGTTTTGAGTCCTGAAGATATAGACAGAATCATCAGTGATGTAAAGAATAACATATTGAATAACAATGCCGACAAAGCGATGCATCTGCTGATAAGCAACGGTATAGATGTGGACAGATTCGAATATGTGTACAGGCAGTCTGACAACACTATAAACGAACTGAAAGATGAAGATAGATTGGATTTTTATATTGAAAACCGTGATACATATAAATATGCCAATATTGGATCAAGCGGAATAGCATGCAGGATACACATTAAAAATGGCGAGCATATTGATGTCATGATGGCTCCAACTCCGACACCGGCATTGCTCGCTGCGAGACTTATAACACAAAGCGATCAAGGAGACTCTCCTCTTGCTGAAGAAAGTAGAAATCATCTGAGAGAAATCATGGCTAATGGTGTACCTAAAGATATAGATGGTTTCAGGAATGAACTTATTGAAACTCTCCAAAAGTTTAAGTATGGAGGAAACTCTATGACCAAAGAACAGCTCGGTCAGTTCCTTTTTGTGTTTGATAGTTATTATCAGAGAAGACCTTATAACATGGGAAACAATGATGATTTTGCTGGAAGATTGGAATTTTACAAAAATGGAGGTACTTTTGAAAGACCTTGGGAGAATTGGACGAGTGAAAGATTCAATGCAGGAATCTATTACACAATATCCAAGTCAAAAATTAAGGAGATGATGAAAGATATGAATCAGTCCATTGATAAAAACTCAAGGGTAAGTAAGAAAAAAAGATATACTATAGACAAACTCGATCCTAAAGATATTAGGGTTTTCAAGAAGGAATATCCGTATGTAATAGGCGAACCGATAGTTCTTAGGGAAAGAAAAGAAATACGTGGAATAACGTATCAGAAAGGTTCTATTATAATTCCTTGTTCCACAGATCCGAATGTCAGAAAAGATCAGTTGACATTGGATAACTTATTATCTAATGACAAAAGATTTAAGAATATTAACGCTATGTTGGTTGTTCCTCCATCAATATCTACGGAAGATTTTCTTACTGAGATAAATAAGAATTCTTCCAACGACACGGACTATGGAACGAATTATGGAAATCAATGTGCTTTGGCATTCGTAATCAATCATTTGTATAATTTATTGAACGGACAATATCATCTTGACAAAAAAGAGGAGGAAACGATCAATTCATTGTATAACGAATATATCGGAGGTTCTGAAACGAATGTAAAAGAAAAAGCTAAAGCGCTTGCGAATAAGGCACTGAAGGAATTCAAAATATTCAAAGACAGAGGAATTACTGAACCGTCAAGAGTATTCAAATCTGAAGGAAAAACTCTTAATTATAGTGGAGGAGTTGATAATATCATAGAAGAAGAGAATACTGGAACAACGGTACAAAAGTCATTAAACAGACAGGGAGGTATATTTAGGTTTGTACACTTCATAGAAGGTTATTCCAAGAGAGTGAACGATAGCAAAGCAATGAATGAATTTCTGAAAAAAGAAAATGAGAATAAGTTAAATCCGCAGTTTAATCTTCAGTATGGTAAGATATCTGGTGATGCTAAAGAGAGAAAGGCTACAATCGATCTTATTAATAGACTGATGTTCAAAAAGAGGATCAATGTTCCGTTGGAAAGGGGATCTGAGACAAATGCGGTATACATAAGTAATGTTGGAATTGATGTTAAAAAATTAGAGGAACTTCCTTCATATAAAAGCTTTGGAACACTGACATCCATTAGACCTCCTAAGATTAGAGTGAAATATCTGAGTATGCTTGAAAGTGAGAAGGCGCATGGCAATGCTACACAATATAAATTCAATAATAGACGCATCGTAATGAATAATTCAGATAAAGCATATTGCGATGAGAAGAAAGAATATGTATATGTCATAAAGAATGGAGTATACGCGAAATGCAAAATAATAAAAGATCTTTTTGCAAATAATAACGAGACATATATGTTTGACATGGATAACACAACATGTTCTGAGTTGAAGAATGTGGGCGGATTTGAGATGATGAGTGAAGCAAGATTCGGAATTGAATATTCTGAAAATGATGCTAATCGTCTGGAGGCTCAATGTGACAATAATAGCTTCGGCAAAAAAGTAATTGAACTCAAGAGTAATAAGGATGTTGTTGATAAATATTTCTCTCAATTAAGCCCTTTGGTTTCATCTTCGGAATATAAGGATGTTTTGTCTGGCATGTATAATAAATTATCGAAAAAACTTTCTGAAAATTATAATATTACTATTAAATTTGGCGAGAAGTATGATTCGTTTGAGAATAATATCATTACGTTTAGTTTCGATGACACGTATGGTATAGACGAAGGGACGGCATTACTTCAGATGTATAAGATTGTACATGAGATGGTTCATGCGTATGAAATGAATAATCTTAACGACGATTCGCTAAATCAAATAAAAGCAAAGGCTGTGTCATTCATAAATTCATTCAAAAATGTTGATGATGACAAACAGATAGATGAAGCGCAAAGGAATGAAAGGGAATGTCTTTCTACAATGTTCCATAAAAAAGTGTTCGAGGATAGAGGAAATGACAAATCCATATATAAGAGTTTGATTGAATATTTGGATGGAATTGTTCCACAGGTGGCATCATCAAATATTAAACAGAATTTTGAAAATGAAAATAAAAAATATAATAATAAAGATATACGTTTTATAATTGAATATGGAAATGAGGGAAAACAAGAGGTGTCATTTAATGATTTATATAAAACGTTAGAATCTTTATACAAAAAAACAGAAAAAAAAGAAATTAAAATATGGGTAAGAAGCAAAAAAAGATTAAACCCAAATAAAGATATATTATCTTCGTTCATTAATAATTATGATCCATCAAACAAGAATAATTGTAAAATGATATAATTAAAACATATATAACATGAAAGAATGTGGTTTTAAAGAAAATGAAGTCAATGATTCGTATTATTTCAGTAATATCATTGATATAATAAGTGATAATGATGTCGTTAACAATGACAAAATTATTGATATTATATTCAAGCAGTTTGATGAAAACGATGAATTTACCGTAGCAAATCCTACGGAAGGAATTCCTCATGATTTTAATACATACAAAGAGATTATAAATTATGTCAGGGAGAATGGTTATGATGAATCAATGTTTTCAGTCGACAAATCATTGTATTCCGATCCGAATTACACGAAAGAAGAAAATAACATATTCACCAGCGAATATGCACAGCAATTTGTTCAGGGAAGTCAATATGATGAGCTTATAAAAGAAACGAAGGATTTCATAGGAACAATCTTCAGAAGAATATATAGTAATGAGTATATAGTAGATAACATTAACGAACTCATAAGTAAGTACACAGTCAATGGTGATTTTGACTATGAACAATTTGACGAAGATTTTAAAGTTTCCAGCACTTCTGATATACGTTCTTATTGCAACGACAACTATAAGAGAATTTTCACTTTCGATTATTTCATAACGAAAGAGAAAGCAAGACTTGCACGCGAATTGCTGAAGAGTCACTGCGATCTGACTGATTCTCAAAAAACTGAAATAGATACGATGTCAGACAAACAACTTTTATCAAGCAACTTGTACATGTATAGACTAGTCAAACTATACACAATAAAAAATAGGGATAAGTTTGATTCTGAACTGACGAAAAAAAATCTTGCTACATTGTTTTCATTCGACGGCATCCTTGAGTCATGCGGAATAACATTCATAAAATACGGTAAAAATAGTAAGTCTGGTCTTGACAGGAAATATCATTTCGGACTTACGAATAATTTAAGAAGAAAAGGATTTAACGATGATAACACAGGCGACAGGGTTATGGAGCAGGTGAATAATTTCGTCGAATTCTTCATAACTAATTTTATGAAGGCCAAGTATTACGGCATTGACTATGAAAAAGACATAACAATGCCTGAATTCATTAATGTGTGGACCACAATAAAACAATACATGAACGAATCTCCGGACGGGTTCTTTTCATACAAAGATGAACAAGGTCAAGAAAAAGAAATAACTTTGGGTGAATTATCAGCAAATATGCTTTCTAATCCTTCTTATTGGATAAAAAGAATATTGTTAACTGATGACCCATCCAGTGTCGGAATAACGAATGAATCACAGATAGCAATATTTAGAGCATTCAGACTTAACGGTGAGATTCTTAGTAACATAAAAATACAGCTGAGCAAGAATGTGTCGTTCACTGCGTACGATGATATATGCTCGACAATATCCAATATAGATTATATGGGATACATATCGGCTGACATAAGTTCAGCAACAACAGGAGCCTTTCTTAATCATATAAGCAATCCATTTGACTATAGGGATTCGATGCAGGCAACTTTGACAAGAAGGTTAAATATGAATCCTAATAGGCTGATTGACATTCTTAAAGACAAGAATTTGTATCTTGATCCTATTCAACCGCAGAATGGCGTAAGAATATTTTACCCTGTGGAAGACGGACTTTGCATACTTACGATAACAGCTGCTACGAATGAGGAAGTAAAATGCAAGGTTACAAAAAGAATCTATGATAAAGGCATAACAAGGGATAATTTTATCGAAAACATAAAAAAAGATAATCCTTTGAATAAGGCTTCCATCATGGAGGGTGTAACAAAATTTATAGGACATGCATTCGGAAATACCCAGGAGTTTAATGTAAAGAATTTTATCGCAGGGATAAAGACTGCTATAACACAAAACAAATACGATGGAAGAGAGGAGTTGTCTCTAATTGACGATAATGTGATTAAAGACTACAGAAGCGATGATACGGCTAAGAAGGATAAAGCCAGCAATGAAATCACGAAGCATATAACACAACGCCTTGAAGTGCAAAGGAGAAGCGGATTAATGTTTCATTTCATAGCCGAGAATGTAGCTAGGAATTTAAGCGAAAAAGGTAAGATTAACGAAAGCGACATTGACGAAAGTAACAATGAGAATTTGCCAAGAAAATTAAGAAAATCACCCGAATGGGGAAAATATAAAGATGAAACAGATGAATCTTGTAAGATAAGCTTCAGTAACGATAACGAAGAAGAAAATATAATCAGAAAAACAATAAATGACGTATTGTCTGATTTTATTTCGGAAGGTTTCGTAGAGAAGGATGGCAATACATACAAATTGAAGGATGGATATTCCATCGTTCCGGAGCTATTTATAAGATCAAATGCTGTTGAAAAGAATGGTGTTAATGAAACAAGATATGATCTGAACGGAATAATTGATCTCGTTGTTGTAAGGAAGGATAAGAACAAAATCAAGTCAGTTGTCCTATACGACTATAAATGTAGCAATAGGAAATCTTATGATGCATACAAGGATGATGCTGACATGAAATCAGGTGCGACGATAAAGCAATTGTCTCTTTACAAGAGAATGTTGTCGAACTTCATAAATGAACTTGGTCATCCTTTTGATGAAAGGAATATAACGACAAAGGTTATAGGATACAGATATGAATTCAAAAAACCAACGTCAAGGAATGATATATCGAATTGGGATTTGAAGGGATACACTAAACTCGACAAAAAAAGCAATTCATTGGAATTGAATGCGAGCGAAAAATTGCAAAATAGCATAAATTCCTTAATAAGAAAGTCTGATACAAACATATTCGGAATCCCATACTCTGTAACAATAAGCAACGATAACATTGAAAATGTGTTCCCTCAAGAAGAAAGGAGTAGTGGCGATTACGAAAGAGACATTGTGACTGATAGCAACAACTATAAAGAAGACTATATTATTCTTTATAAGCTTGCTTCTGCGATTTATGGATTATCGAACAATGGAAGTTCCGATAAGAATATGATTGATCTCATAGAAATGTTTATGAGTGAAAACGGAAACAAGACATTAATAGAATTTGCGAATCCAGCATTGCAAAGTCTTCTCGTATATAACAAGACTGTTAATCGTTCAGCCGATAATGCCGTATTTACAATCAGAAAACTATGCGGGGATGGATATGTAAAGAATCTGGATCCTAAAAGCGTGATGAAAATTTCAGCTCTTCCTGTCGGAAAAAAGAATATGGCATATTATTCGGACTGCATGGCGATTAAGAATGTCCTTGACGCGATCAATGGACATACGAAGGTGTATAATAAGTCTTATTCGAAAAAAAACATATTTAGTCAAAAAACGTCATCATGGATATCCTCGGCGAAGGCTCATTATTTCTCCGAAACGAAAGATGGAGCTGAAACTGTTCTGAATAGGATAGGAATGTTTAGACACAATATATCCAGGGAATATTCAAGATATCTTGAACTTAACGGCAGGAATGGAGTCAAGGAAGTGTCTAAAATGAGTAGGAGTGACTTATTCAATCTGTTTTACATCCGTTCATTGATTAGAGGAAGGAATCAATCAGAAATTGAATGCTTCGTTCCGAATGCTCAGGCTGATAAGGTTGAGATACCATGTGTCATCATAAATGGTGATGAAGCTTATGCTTCTGCTAAGAAGGCCGGTAAAATGATTGGAAGCATAAACGAAATAGTCAACAGTGTAGATGGAGAAAACGGCATCAATTCAGAACTTCTTAGAAGATTGAATGAAACAACCGAAAAGCTTAATATAGATTTAAATGACGAGTTATTCAATGACATCAGGTTTGAAACCGTACAATATGATAGAAAGGCTGTCTTCATGGGTGAGCCTATATTCAAAGATGGTAGCAACGTGTATGATATGTATCGTTTATATTCGAAAAAAGCAGCCGATATATATAGTATTGCGGAAAGAGTTGAGACCATAGCGTATTATTCATATCAGTTAAATAACATATACTCTGATTATGAGGCACTTAGCGCTTATCACGGTTATGATGTGATGAAAGATTATTTCGACCAAAAGGATGATGAACATCTGCTTCAGCTTGTCAAACAATATAATGAGGACCCTCATCTGGAAAGAAGGATAAGCCAGTTGAATGAGGATATCATGTATTTTGAATCCATTGGAGACAAGAAGAATGCAGACAAAATGAGAATAACCCTAAATGATATGAAAGGTTATTTCGGTGTGAGTGAAAATGAAAGCGGATTGAGTAAGAGGAACAAAAGACTTCAGTTCATACCAGATGTGCATTACGGAAAAGGATTCGATTATGCAAGGGAATACCTTTCAATTATGCTTAACCAGGACAGATACGATCAGTTCAAAAAGGAACAGATGATAATATCTGTGAACAATCTCCTCAATGACAATGTAAGGATAAATTCAAAATCGCTTGGTAACATTGTAAGGGATACCGAGAAAAAAACAGAAACTCAGAAATCACTTAGAAGATTCTTTGATTTCTTTTTCTATTCAGGTGGTCGTGGAAATGCCTGGAGCAGAGGTTCTGATATAAACACTGATTTTGTTCTGTTCAATATGAATATAAAGTCTGGAAAGAATAATGAGATAAATATACCTGTATTCAGTTCAGACGACTTAACATACTACGCTCCGGTATTAAACGGTAAGAGAGTTAAACTTGATGAGAATGTGAGCATTGGTAAGCAGAGCAACGACAATGTATATTTTAACGGATTCGAAAAAGAAACTGTCATATATGGCAGCAAGTGGAATCTTAGGGAATTTGTTATATATAAGTTAAAATCAGCTGATAAGGATTTTAACGGAGATTTCTCTGTTGAATATGAGCTTCATCCTGCATTGAAATTCCTTAATGCAAAGCAGTCATATCTTGAAAACGGATTCAGGCTTTCAGTTAACGGAGGAATAACGCAGTTCGGAAAGAGCATAAAGAAGGCTCCTGTAAGATTGTCTAAAGATGAATTGGGTAACTTCCATTTTGTGCTTGAAGGATGTATCGGTACTGAATCGAAGAGAAATACGAAAAATTCAGCTCCAAGCTTTGTTTTTAGACATATCAACGAGTATAGCGTTCCGACAGTAAACGACAAGGTGGTTGCCAATGTGTCAGTGATACCTGACAGCGAGTTTGGAATGGCTTTGCCTTTCGGTGATGAATACAATATAAAGACAACTGATGGTGTCATGTTCGTGGATCCTGTGTACTTTGAGTCTCTAAAGGTATCATCAATGTCGAATGCTACAAACAACGATGTCATAAAGCCATACTTCTCATTAAGGGACAGACACACAGGAACGACTGGAGCTGTCAAGTGTTCAGGTCAGAACATATCATATGACAAGATTGTTGACTCTGATGGGTTCATGAGACTGTATAAGAAGATGAATAGCACCATAAGCTTCAAGGATGCCATCGAGGATACAATGATGAAAGAGGGTGAGGAATACT
This sequence comes from Paludibacteraceae bacterium, assembly GCA_045113275.1. Taxonomy (GTDB): domain Bacteria; phylum Bacteroidota; class Bacteroidia; order Bacteroidales; family Paludibacteraceae; genus UBA1181. The sequence goes on along the minus strand of JBGUIU010000058.1, from coordinate 72,607 downwards.
CAGAATATGATTATGAGAAATTCAACAAGAGCCTTGCATCTAGTATAAGAAAAAACTGGAAGATGCAGAGATATTTTCCGGACAATGATATCAATGCGTTTAATCGAACGGGTAACAGATATCTCGAGGTGATGAATTGTGAATATATTGATAGCAAGGTTGATATACCGGATAGTATTTATGGCAAGGTTGAAGAAATGCTCATGACAATTATTGGTCCTGAAAATTTCAAAAAAGAATTTAATGAGATAAAAGGCAACAATAATTTTGAGTCAAAATATGTTGTTGAAAGAATTCTGTTTGAGTCAACACGCAATTCAAACAATAGAAGGGAAAAGATACTTGATGAAATAAAAAAGATGAGCAGTGATGATGAAAATAACGAAATCGAAGCTTATGGTCAGTTGTACGACAATATAATCAAATCCCGTGTATCCAATGTGTTCGATATCACATGGGGATATAAGAAGGACAGCAACGGAAAAGAGCTGTTTAACGATAACACAAACATTGTCACGGAGACTCGCGTGATAAATAATCCGTATGACTTGTTCATGGCTTTCGGAGGAACGATGATGTTTGACAAACGTCAAAGGAACAACAACGTCTTCTTTAATATGAATGAAGTTCTAAGCGAAGTCAAATATGCTAAGCTTGCAATCATTCACATGGCCAATGTAGTGTCATCCACAAAATTCGGTATAAGCAACCAAAACAGCAAGAAGACTTTGAATTATGATGATAAATATAAGAACGGACAGAGTCTAAGTGATGTCGTCGATGATTTCATTCTGAAAATGGGTGGAATAGGAATAAATTTGGACAAGGAGCTTTCTGTAGAGAACTTCCAAATGAAGAAAAACGGCATAATTGATGCGATAAACAGATACGAAGGTACGGGTGATAAGACAGAATTGCTGAATCTTACCGAGGATATTGCTAATCAGTGCGACGACTATAATAAATATTATAAGCTGAATTACTCACAATACGATACTGAGCAGTTCGGAATACAGGGAGACTACTCCGACTACACTATGGCAGGGGAATCAAAGTCAAGTCTTGCCACACAGCCTACATATCTGTCAGGAGGTACCGGCGCGATAGCTAAATTATCAAAGGAGCTCAGGGAGTCAATATCATACATGATAGGCACATACATCGACAAGCTGTATGCCAAATATCCGGATATCATCGGACAGTCCGCTAAAGGAAAATCGTTCGAAGATTTCAAGCTTGAAGTTCTGAAAGACGTGGCTGCTTTTGTATGGAATGGAATCAGCAAGGGAGTGCAGGAGACTGAGTTCGAATCCATATTGAAGGATAAGTTTGTGAACGGTATGCTATCAGGTACACCTGAAGAGAACAAGGAGACCGTAAAATCAATCATGGCTGAGACGACATCAGAGGTGTGGGCGATGGTCAGGGACGTCGCTTCAATGATCGAGAGGAATGGTGTCAAGCTTAAGATGTCCGGTGACATGGATGTGTTGAACGTAAGTCACGATTACGTCAAGATACACGGATGGAAGAGAAAGTCTAAATGGGGCATTGAATACGACAAGGAGATAGAGTCGGCACAGAACGCATTGCTTGAGAAAGTGAGAAATGGAGAGCAGCTCAGTTACGAAGAGGCGAAATGCGTTCATCATTCGCCATGTGATGTGTATATTGGAGAGATATATTATGTCATAGGAACAGGCGAAACAGGAGAGATGATTGAGACTTCTGTGACAATAAACAACATTGATGATTATCATAAGTTTGTCAGGGATGTGGAAAGCAATCAGTATGGTAAAGATGTAAAGATAGTTGATAATATAGTTGTTGGAAGAAATCTAAGATATGACAACTATATTTTCAGCGACAGTGAAGGCAAAAGATATGGAATATGGGATTTCAGATCATCATACATGATGTATGAATATTTAAGGGATGGTCATCAGACAACAGATGATGAGCTTGCGATAATGAGGGACTATCTTATCAGAAGACCTGATATCATAATAGATAGAGATGCAAACATAGATGTTGTCAGAAAAAGAATGCAGGACGCTGTTCAGAATGATATATCAAGCATAATGACTGAAGGAGCCGAGGTTGAGATAATGGAATACAATGAAGAAACCATGGGAATGTCTCCGAAGACCGTGACGCTTTCAGGTATTTATGATTACAAGCCGTGCGAATGCATAATGCCTGAATATTACAAGAAAGTATTTGATAAGCTTCTGGCAGCAAACAACATCAAATCGCTGAGGATGCTGAATATCGACGTTGAAGCAGGCGAGATTGTCTGCATGACATCTGACGGACAGACGTTCATCGTATCGACAAATGAAGAGAGCAAGTATAATACTTATAATGATGATTTACTTGAAGTTATCGGTGAGACATCCACGAAACACTTCAAGACGGTCATTGACCATTTGGATAGCAATGACGAGGAGACGGAGCGTGAGGTCAATGTTCCTGTCATATGCATAGGAAAGGATGACAAGGAAGGTTTTATAAAAATGCTGCGTGACACAGGAATTGTGAATGCAGACATTTCAGAATCATTTGACGAAGGCGCTTTCGGATTTAACAAGGAAGAACTGAATGAGTCTATTAATTCGACAATAGAAGAGAATACAAACAAGCTTTCTAATAGAATAGGCATATCCAAGGAGATTTTGAGGTACATATTCTGTTCGAGAACTCCTGCTCAATCAAAGCAGTCCGGAATGCAGATGTATGTTGTGGACTACATGGACAACAACTACAACAACGTCTATGTGTCGTCACTTCAGTTGCTTCTTCACGGATCCGACTTCGATATAGACAAGATCACGATGTATCTGTTTGAGCTCAACAAAAAAACAGGCAAGATCATGCTGTGGTCTGATTTCTCTAATTACGATTCAGTAGAGAATGTAAAAGAGTCAATGAAGCTTCCTCTTCCTAAGAAGATATCTCTGTCATTTGATGATTTCAAATCCGCGATGATAGTCAGTTCACAGAAAGTAGGTAAATGGAAGGAAAGTTTTATCAAAGTGAAGGATTTGATAGAAGATAAGGACATGCCAAGCGGTGAAGAGTCTGATATGGAGAACTGGAAAACGAAGTTCGACACGAAAGCAAAGCTTAACGCTCTGACGAACTTCATATACGATGTGAGGGAGGATAATGAAGTTTTCCGTTGTGAAATGTCGGAAGATGTCAATCTGGCTAATATTGCAGCGTCTCTTTATTATTCATTCAATCTGAACCATGATATAAAGAAGGAGGAATATCAGACTTTCTTCGTGCATAGGATACAGACTATCTATTCACATCCTCAGGTATATCATGAGGTTCACACACCTGTCGACATATATGGTTCCGTCAAGAGGCTTAACGATGAAAACAAGGCCAACAGAAACAATGCCGGAAGCGGCCCTGGATGCATGGGAGTGACGCTTGAGAATATACAGAGGGCACAGGAGGGAGCAGGAACCATCGGATATGCGGCAACTGCGTCGAAAGTTCTCCATGCTTTCATGAACGTTCTTAACGACTTCTCAACGAAAGACGCTACGAAAGAGGAAATCAAAAATTTTTTCAAAAACACGAACTTCAATGTAAAGATAAATGGTAAGAATTACAGAAATATCATAGGTGCCGTGAAGATAGCCCTGTCTCCAGACATGATTGGTTTCATAGACGAAAGATACAGGAACGAAGTAGCAGGAGTGTTTGAGTCTTTAGAAAGAAACCAGAAGGACAATGCGGACGTGTTGTTCGCAATAATGAAAGTGGCGTCCCGATTAGACAGTGACGAACTTAACGAATACAAGAATAAGATGATAGAAGCGATAAAAAAGTATATCGAATCAAAATACGGATATGGAGCAACAGATGACGATCTTGAGTCCATTATCACAAATAAGCACTGGGATTCGTATGAAGGACTGAATATCATATCCGAGCTCATTACGGCTGCCGTCGATAATGCGAAGGATCAGGTTCTCTGTAATATCAACGGAGGAAAGAACTTCCTTTCGTTGTATGTGGCAGGAGTCGCTCTCGGAATTGATTTCAAGGAATTGTCGAATATTCTTATGTCTGACGTTGCGAAGAACATATCTCAGATAATGCAGGGAAACTTCTTCGAAAATATCGAAGAGATGAGATTTGTGAATATAATCAACAACGCTGATAAGAACAAGGTTGATGTTCCATTAAAGATTTTGGACGGAGTCGAAAATATACTCAAGACAATCATTGGTTTGAGCAATTTCAACATTGAATATAATGAGATAAAAGGCGATAAAAATCTTGACCGTCAATACATTGTCGGAAGAATTCTGTTTGAGAGAACACATCATTCAAATAGTAAAAGGAAAGAGATACTTGAAGAGATAAACAAGATGAGCAGTGACGACGAAAGCAATAAAAACGAGGTTTATAAGAAGATTGCTTACGGTCAGTTGTACGATGATATAATCAACACACATAGGATATCTGATATAAAGAACTCCGATAAGAAATCGTTCAATGACATAAAGATACTTGCAGAGATGTCAAACGAGATGTCTTCTTTCTCATCGTTTGCAAATCTTAGGTCAATCAAGAAGACAGCACAGGACATCCTTGCGCAGATGAATAGTTGGTCCAATATATTCATGAATCAGGTTAAGAACATCGACTTCAAGAATAAGCTAACAGCTATAAACAAAGAAATGTCCAAAGGGCATAACGGAAGATACGTGAAGGAAGGCACGGTTGATGTGGAGATGCTTGTTCTTGACGAGGAATACTTGAACGATCTTATCAAGTTGCAGGGAGATAAAAAGACGTTCATTAATCCTTTGTATCTGCTTAGATACAATAGTGACTACTGGGCAAGCTTCAAGGCACAGGTTTTGGCCATGATTGCATCAAAGACACTATCCAATACGTTTAGGATTTCCGATGTGTTTGCGTCTGCTGCTATAGACAGGATAGGAAAGGGTCAGGTCAAGGACGTGTACGCGAAAGCCGGAAAGTTCATCATCTCGAAAGTCATGAATGACTATTTGTATGACATTGGAAGAATAGAAATAGACGGTTCATTAATAAATATGGATCCTGACACCGGAGAAATGTTGAGTTTAAGCAACATTCAGGTACCTGTATCTCTCGGTTCGAACTACGGAAATCTCTTGTTTGTGCAGACTGTCGAGTATATCCTTGACACATATACTACGGAAGGTTTGATAACTGTTAATGAAAAAGGTGAGATACGCACTGACAATAGTGAACAGTCATTGAAGGAGTATCTATACAGAACCTCAAACAAATCCATGTATATGGATATGGGATTCTCCTGTTACAGGCTGAACGATGCCTGCTATGACAGCAAGTCGGAACAAAACCTTGAAAATATGAGGATGGCGTTCGCTAAGATACAGAATGTCAAGGTTCCGATAAAGATGGGTGATAAGTATATGACGTTCGGTCAGATGATGTCATTGTACAATTCTGTCATGTACCTCAATGACGGCGAAAGATCGTTCAGGCCTATGCTTAGGGATTATCCATATTACATGAGAATGAGCGAGGATTACAGCAAATTCTCGGATAATTTCGATTATGACAGATTCTCGAAGGATGAAAAGGCAATAGATCTGTTCGTCGAAATGTGCATACCTATATTCAGAAATGTTAACAAGGCGGTTGACTACAAAGGAAAGATTCTGTATATACAGACTAGCAAGATGGATATGGGCAAGACTCCTGAGAGATACGAGAGAAGGGCCGTGGAACAAACGGGAAATTACGGTTACGAATATGATGATTCAATTGATATGTCTTGGGCTGATAATGATAATCAGAACGATATCAATGAATATAACAATGAGGATTTCGATAACTCAATCGTCGATGACATCAATGACTTCCAATATGATGAAAATGTTCTCGGTAAATACGAGAACAGATGGGAGAGAAAGTATAACACACTCAGTCTTCATTACAATGCATTCTCATCCGTGCCGGTTTCAAACGCTCCTGAGCTTACAAAGAATGGAAGGTTCAACATAGGTGTGAACAACAATACACAAGCCGGAAGGTATTTCAAAGATAAGGAATCCGGACTTGAAATTTCCTTCGGAAAGAACGGATATTTGAACGGAATTGCCGTACCTGAAGCCGACGGAACGTACAGCAGGATTATATTCGAAGGAGACGGAAGTTTTGATTATAATGATAAAAATTATAACTTTGATGAGTATTTGAAAAAGAAAGATTTGAAAATACAAGTCAGGTACTCATTGAGTGATGGAATTGTTCCTGATGTTGATTCCATAATGGCACAGCTGAAGGACATGTTGAATATAGGTAAATGTTAAAAGTCGATTGCTGATGGGAGAATATTGTAGCATAAGAAAAAATTCTTCTAATATTGAGAAGATGAGGTTGTCCGGAATGGATCAGGGCGTGTTTGATTCATATTGCAAACAGTTCGAGAACGTTCACGGACGGCTTCCTCATCTTGACGAGATTCCAGGCGCATCGTCTGAAGCCGCCCTTAGAAGCACTCTCGGCATAAAGAAGGATGAAGACTCCATGCCGATGGAAAAGTTCAAGGAAAAAATGAACTCAAACACTGTTACAGAAGGTGTAAGGGCGATAAACAAGACACATGAGGACCTGTCGGTTGACGCAGACATTGAGTCCGGCAAGGTGAAGCTTGATATAAGAAGAAGGCCGTCTGAGTATGTAGGCTCAAGGAAAGACTATAAAAACGTGGATATGGATGATAACAAGTATTCCGACGTGTTGCATGAAACGTGCGAAAACATACAAAGGAAATACGGGATAAACGTTCATTTCTGCACAACTAGGACGATAGCTATGATGGGTCTTTCGGATTCTATCTTCTGTAAAGGATTCATAAAGGATGGTGAAATATACATAAACAGCGACAAAGCCACCGTTGACACTCCGATGCATGAGTTAATTCATCTTATCATGGGAACCGTCAAGGCTCACGACATAGATTTGTATGAGAGGATGACAGATTTTATGTCATCGAATGTTGACATGGAGTACTTACGCAGAGAGCATCCGAACAGATCTGACAGGGATTTGAAGGAGGAGTGCTTCGTATGCGAAATGGCAAAGTTCGTGTGCGGTATGAACTCAATGGTGTATAATCTTGAAAGAAGCACACAGGGAGAATTGCTGTACATGTTCTCAAGAGCGATGGACACGATAATAGACGGTGACGTTTCAGTGAGGTGTGGTGACTTCATGGGCATGCTGGAGGAAGGCTATACAATGAAACAGATAGCGGATGTCTTTCACGGAAGGATGTTCGACGGAAACAGTTCCCCTGTTCTTGTGGAATCTTCGGAAGAAACAATGATAAACAGGACAAACCAGAACATCATAGAGGAACTAATAAAAGAAGGAAGGTTGAACCAATATTGCGAATAGGATATGGGATGCAGATATACACTTAAGACTGAAAGCGGCAATAGCGTTGAATTCAACGAAAGAGCCTTGGACCGTTATCTGAGGCTTTCTTACTCACGCAAGCCTAAGCTCGGGGATATGGTTTTCAGTGATTCAGTTGTCAACGATGGAAGCGGAAATGTTGCATCGTTAATAGAAAAGCTGGATGATATGAAGAGGACATCAGACAAGCTGAAAGAGACGAGTTTCGTCGATTCTATAGAGAATGATGATGATAACGCCAATATTCTTAGAAGAGCGAACTATGATTACGATAAGATAGGAGTGACATCACTGATAGCTCTTGAAAATGTATTGAAGGACGATTCTGATACCACCACATCAATAGATGTTAAACAGTATCTTGATTCAGTAATGGAAAACCTTGAGGAAGGAAAATATTTCACTGACAGGGACACGATGGAAAATAATTTCATCGCAATCATAATGAATCAGATGGATCCGGAGATCGACACTATTGAAAAGGTGAAGAAGAAACTGTACGGTCCTCAAAATCAGGAGAACAGAATCAATCTGAAGAAGAATCTTCAGCTCAAATGGACCATACAGAGTAATTTCGGTTCGATGTTCCATGCCGTAGCGGAAGATATCGCTAACGAGCTTAATGTGGAAGGCGAGGACATATTTCTCCAGGATGATGAGCAGAAAATCATATCAAGAATAATAAGTTCCAAATCGTGGACTGATGCGAAAAAGGTGAGATCAATAGACAGCAATGCTAATGAGATCAGCAACGCCGCCGAAAATAATATCATCAACCTGACTTCAGATGAAGAACGTGCTCTTGTCGGTTCAGCTATACGCACGGTACTAAGGAGCTTTGTCAATGAAGGTATAGTCGTCGACAATAACGGAAGATACAAGATCGCGGAAGGCGTCAAACTGTATCCGGAAATTAAAGTTGAGTCTGACACGAATATCGAAAACATAAGAACCGGGAACAATTACAGGACCACTGGAATTATGGACCTTGTTGCCGTCATGGGTGACGGGTCAGTGAAACTGTACGACTACAAGTGCGGAACAATAGGCAGCTACGACGATTATCTTCCAAAGGGAAGAAAGCATAAGAAGCTGAAGACAGTTGCTAAGCAGATGGCTATATACAGGAGGATTCTTGCCAATAATCTTGGCGTTGACGAGCGTAAAATAGGCATGAACATGCTGGGATATGAATTCAACAACATGCAGTGCGAGGTTAATCTTTTAGGCTTATCAAAATGGAGCATAGACGGATACAGGCCTCTCGGACAGGGATTCAATTCAAGTCTTCAGGTGGAAGTGGAAAGTGGAGACATGAGCTTCATATCTCAGAAGATGGATAGTGTCATAACAAGGAAACAGCCTGAGATATCATACGATGCGAACAACCTGACAGATTTCATAAATTCAAAGAGAAAAGAATTCTTCGGTCATATCAAAACAAAATACACGGAGGAGGATGTTGATGAGTTCATCGAGAAGGTTGGATATTATAAGGATGATTTCGGTGTTTACCATCTCAACAACGATTATGACATCAAGGCAGACAGTCTTGAAGGGTTCAAGTCTTCCGTATTGAAGAGTATGAACACGAAGAGCAATGTTCCGAAAGAACAGGTTAGAAATTTCAAGGACAAGATAAAGAAGGTTAAGGCTGAAAAGGGACAGGAGTACGAAGGTTACAAGGATAACGTGTCCAGTGTCGGTGCCAAGAAGGACTATTTCAACCAGCTTGTCAACAAGTACGTTGACGGAAGGTATGAGATAATGAGTTTCGGAAGCGGAATAGACGATGTGTTCGAGGAGATGGGATACATAGTGTTCAGGGATAAGTTGACCGACACATTGGACTTCATGTGCGTCACCAACGAACTGCCGTATCTGAAAAACAGGAACGCAAATGGAACGTATATTACGAATGGTCTATATAACATGGCTGACAACATTGACCCTAAGATGTTGTGGAACACTGTAGGCGGAAGAAATTCAGTGATGGCTGTCCTTGTTATGAATGAGCTCATGTCGAAGAATGAGTCGATGAAGAACTACAAGATAGGAAGTATATTGACTGTTAACAGGTCCATAAATATCGGAGAATGCCATAAGAACGAGGATATAATGTATTCCTTGTCGAAGCTTATGGAATACTGCGGATATGATGTGAAAAAAGAGCTTTCCGATATAAAGATACTTTCTTCATTGGGAAAGATTCAGCAATGCGCAATGGGGCTTATGACGATACTTGATGATTCCAGCCTCAAATACAAGAGACAATTGAAGTCTATTGAAGACATTGTCAAGCGTAGTATCGAGATAACGGAGAATAATTCGGATGCGATATATGTATCTTACGAAGGAATGTCAGACAGGACAAAGATTGCTACAAGCCTATATACGAATCTGATAGAGGAATTGCAGGGCAAGGAGGACAAACTTACGCACTTATTCTCAATATCTGATGAACTTAGTAATATAACTGAGGAGCAGGAGTGGATCAGGTGGATATATGAGGCTTATGCGGACGCATCCGGATATGAGCTTCACACTGACGATGAGTACAAGAATGCATCATTGAGATGGAGGGATGGAACGGTTACGATAAACATGCTGGAAAGTGCAGGTTATTTCGACAACAAGACACTTAATGTCATATCAACGAACTGCGTCAATGCGATGTCGAAGCTGAGGCTTACCCTTGCAGACGGACTTAGCGGCATAAGGGATCAGGTCGGAAAACTTGAAAAGGCAAAAAACTACACAAGACTTAGTGACAGGACGGTCGGATTCAAGTCATCCATATACAGCAATCTTTTTGTTAAGACGAGTGACACATTCAGATTCAAGGATCCTGATGACCCGTCAGAATCGGGCACACTTCTTACTGAAGAAAAGGAGTTCTTGAGATATGTGATAAAATTCCTTTGCAACATGCGTGGAATAGATGAGCATGACTTCAGAAGGTTGTATGTGCCATTGATGAAAGGAAGCGTATACAGTGCTGAATCAATACGTGATGTATGGGATAAAATGAAGTCACAGGCTAAAAAATGGAAGGAAAACGGCATCGTCACTCTTGAGAATGACAAGGACCTTGGTATCAGTCTTGATAATACGAAGAGTTTGTTCCAAATATCCGATTTCTTTGCAAACGGAGACATAAGGATGACTGATGATGAAAGAAAGAAGATGATAACGGAAAAGGGAATCAATTATTTTGAAACTGATATAGAGAACATACTTATAGGCTTCATGTTCGAGAAACAGAGAGCAGACGTTATGAGGAAGGATGTGCTGCCTATAATCAGGGCTGCATATACTTTCAATAAATATCAGTCAGCGTACACAAACCAAAAAACGGACAAGACATGCGAATTCATAGAGGAATACGCCAGAGCCAATGTGCACAGGGAAAACATAGACCCTAAGGAATTTCAGGCTGCAAGCAGGTATGTCAAGATGGCGAGGGGTGTTATTTCAAAAATGGCTCTTGCTTTTTCACCTGTCCAGTTCAGCTATCAGATGATCCAGGGATTCATAAGTAATACACTGACTTCAATAAGAAGCGATTCAGAGTATTCAAACATCACAATGGAAGAGCTTAAATCCGGTTACAAGGAAGCGTTCAGAAGCATGGGTCATTCGTTTGAATCGAAGACAAAGGCCGATTTGTTGAATGAGGCTCTTGGTATAAACAACATCAACCTGAAGCATTACGTTGAATCTGTCAATTCGAACAGAAAGGGAGTTCAGCATATCTTCGACAGGCTGGCTATGAAGACAGTTGAGCGTCCTGACTTCTACAACCGTATGGCACTTGTCATAGCCAAGCTAAAAAGTGACGGTATATATGATGATGCCATTCGTGTTGAGAATAATAAGCTTTATTATGATTTTTATAAGGATAAGAGATTTGACAGAATAGTCAAAGGTGATTTCTCGTCTGATGAGGCAAAGAAACAGCTTGCATTGTATATGGCTCTTGGTAATGAAATGGCGAGGGATAAGATTCTTGACAGGGACGGAAACGAGTTTACGATGCCTAAATCATTAAAGGAAATCAAACCGCTTCCTTTCTTCTATTCAACAAGTCAGATAACGTCATTGAAGGATATAGGAGACCTTGCTTATGGAAACTATGATGACATGAACAAAGCTACATGGGCTCAAACCATGTTAGGAGGAATGTTCATGCACTTTAGAACCTTCTGGTCAGCAAAGAAAAACCAGTATCTTGCTGATGGAGGAGCAAAAATAAGGAAGAAGTATAGACATAAGGTCATAGAATCAGTTGATAAGGACGGCAATGTTAGTAAGGTGTATTTCTATTACAAGAAGACTGCGGATGGTAACTGGAGCGATGTCATAACTACGAACAAGGATGAGGCTTTCTGTCCATATTATGAACTTGTCGGAGAATATCAGGAGGGTGTGTTGAAGACTATATTTGACTGGGCGAAAGCATTCAGAAATGAAAATATTGTATCAATAAAGAAACTCAAGGAGAAAGAGAAAAACGGTACAATAACGGATGAAGAAAGAGATATCCTCAAATATAAAATTGGAAATATGAGACGAGTTATCGGTGATGTGACAGTTGTTGGTATAGGATTCCTTATAGGAGCACTAATGAAGGATTTATTAGAAAAATTGAAGGATAGTTCAGACACCGATAATATCAGTGATGCAATAATTGTTGATGCATTTACACTTTGTGTTAATTCCATAGACAAAGGTGTTGAAGATTTCAATTTCGTAAAATCTCTTGTAGACCCGTTCAGGGATTGGAACCCTATTCCTGTCAGTATGTTGCTCACGCACGGTAAGAATATTATAAACTGCGTAACAGGTGATAAAGACGCATACGATTTGATTATGAAATCGTTTGCATCTACGAAGCAGGTTGAAAACACTCTTTCATGTCTGAAGCCTGACTACATTAAAGATTATGGAGGTGTTGTAATTCCTAGTTACGAAACGACCTACGAATTATTTGAGGAGATGAAGTAAATTGATATTATTAATATTAAAACTTAAAAATATGGGAAATAAAAAACTTGAGCCAAGGAAGTACCAAGACGGAGGAACATTCGTAATGGTAAAAAAACAACTTCCTAAGGTTGAGCTCATAAAAAAGTATTTTGAAAGCAAACTGCCTAAGAATATTACAATCAGAGGCGATATGTCTGACGGTTCTGTCGGTGATTATACATCATTGATCTACAGCACCGCAAATACTCTTCGTGACAGCGGAGTGATAAACGATGATGAGTATAACAGGTTGTTCGACGAATATGAAGACACGAAACCTTATTCATTCAATGACACGGAATATTACACCGATGACAGGGTGAATGAGATTTCGAATAAATTGATGAATATAATAAAAAGGTCTGAGTCAGGTGGAGCAGGTAAACTGATGCCAAAGAAACAGGATGGAGGTACATTGGATTATGACAGGATGGATGCACTTTTGGATGCAATTAAAGATAAACCTGAAGATGTTGCGCTTGATTTGATCTCTTCATGGAATGAAGACGGATTCATTGATAATAATGAATATGATTATCTGTTCAACTATGCCGTCAATCAGAATGGATCTGCAGGAAATACAGAGATGCCTGCTTCCGGCAATGGTGAACAGATTGTGTATGAAGAAGCTCCTGACAATGAGGTAAATATGGAGGGAAATCCAAGTGGTGAATCTGAAGGAGAAAATGGCAAGTATGTTGTCAAGAAAGGTGATTCATTATGGAAGATAGCCAAGGACCATGGAATGACAGTTGCTGAGCTCAGGAGTCTGAATCCGAAATTCGCAAATTCAAATCTTATCCATCCTGATGATGTTCTGAATGTCGGAACACATTCGTATAGTGAATATTAATATTCAGACTTCGACAAAGCGTATGCGAAGGCATACAGGGAACAACAGCCGACATTTGAGTTTAACGGCAAACTGTATGCGACTCCATTCAAGACTGCAGAGCAGGAAACACCTATCAAAGAGGAGGAGGAGAACAATGAGCCTGAGGAACCAGTTGATGAATCTGATACATTCATGAATGAGCTGAACAGCATCGCAGGCGAAAGTAAGAATGATGAATCAAGGAGTGAGACCAGAAGAAGAAACAAGGAACGGAGAGAGAAGAGAAGACAGGAAAGAAAAGACAGAAGGGAAGAGCGCAGAAGCGAGAGAAAGGACCGTGAGGCAAGAATACTTGAACGAAGCAGAAACAGACGTTAAATAAATGGCATGAGTTGGATGTGACAGTTCAGCTCATGCCTGTTTAAAATGTATATTGATATGACTACTAAGAAGCTGATACGCAGGATGCAACAAGGCGGGACTGTTAATGACACAACATTATATAACGTAAAGACTGATGACATACGTAATTTTCTGAATAAGGCAAGAGAGCAAAGTATGAATGGTAATGTTGATCTGACAAATCGTCCGTCAATAAGAATGTCCCGCAAACTGACAAAGCTGTGGGGAATACCAAGGAAAGGTTATCAGACAGTCCTGACATCAACATATTCAAATGATGACGGTACTGTTGCAATGAACTTCACTCCGATTGTAGTTGATGAGAATGGAAATGCAATAGGAGCACTGACTCCACAAGAGCTTGATGAATATTCATGGGAAGTTATGCATGGAGTCATTGATGACAATGAAGGATGGGACAATACGAGAAAAGGGTTTCCTGTAAAAAAACTAAAGATTGGGAAAACATTTCATGGAGAAAATGCAATCCTGGAAGCAGAAAATGAAGCAAAAGAAGTACATGAAACACAAGAACAGTTATACGATGAAAAAGGCAAAAGACTTATTCCGAAAAATCCTTAGACTCATCAGAATCTTCATGATGATCGAATGTCCGAAATGCGGCGGAAAGATGGATTATACATGTGACTTCACCGGCCACATTCAAGGGTATGGAATGTGGTATTGCAGAAAATGCGATGGTGATATTGATGAAATGATTCACGGACGATGCGAAAAAAAATAACGTCAGTGTTTCACAACACCGACGTTAAACACAAACCTTATTTCCCTGGACTTTTAACCAAATTGACTTTTAACTATGCAAATATATAAAAAAACAATTAAACAAGAAAATATTTCTATACTTTCACCTAGAAAGAATTTCATCATCAATCACATTTTTCAGGAAATTCCATTTGTTTATCTGTTTCGTCAAAATGATATTATATAACGGTATCAGTTTGTTCGTAACAACATCAAGAACTATCGTAGGTATGTCCTTATAATCCTTGTTCATGCTGTTGAGAAGCATTTTTATCTCGAATGCGCTCATGCCGTTGTTTCTGTATTCAAGCTTCGAATCACTGTGCAGTCCTATCGACTCCCTTACAGATTCTATCGGTTCAATGCTTTCCTTTCTGACACCGACTCTGAGTATGAAATCAAACGGTATCACCTTCGGGCTGAACCGTCCGAGTGAATTGGCGCATGCATTCTGAAATATCTTGGGGCTGATCCCGTTTCTCTCAAGTAGTTTACGCTCAAGCTTACCTGACAGATGTTTTTTCAATATGTCGTTTCTGTCAAGCATCCCGTCAGAATCGGATACGAGTCTTCTGACAGTAAGTTCAGCCTTGCACTTCTCCCTTACGATATTCATCGATTCCAGTTTCTTAACCTTGCCGGTCGTCCCGTTCCTCCCGTTCAGTATGCATTCGCACAGCTCGCTCCATTCCTGAAGTTCGCATATCGTCGCGTCCTTTATCTTCTTTCTTTCCTGGACGATGTTTCCGTCCACGTTCTTTTTTTCGCCTATCCAGACGAAATCTTTTCCATCTCTCATCATAACTCATATTTTGATTTTTCTGGGAACCACTTTTCCAAAATTTCAAATATACCGTAATAGGCTGCACTGTCACTTATTGAAAAACAATTTCTGTCACCTATCGTTTTCCTTAGTGCCGCTTCATTACTGAACCTGTACAGCTTCAGATCATCCCTTTTCTGAATGTTGCATTTGACCGAATCTATCATGAGATTGTTCATGAGGCATGTAGGCTCGCATCCATACTGTGACTCCTGCGCTTTCTCGAACAGGCCGATATTGTTCTTGAATATCGTCTTGTCAAATGCAGTGCCTGTATGCTGTGATGTGTTGAATAGCGGAAGATCGTGATTGTCAAGAAGGTTTCTGGTGTCCATCAGAACGCGGTCATATTCATAATGGGGATCGTTGTCTTCGACAAAGACCGGAAGCGAGCCTTTTATGTATACAGGTATCGAATCCATGTTTGTCGGTCTGACATAGAACTCGTCATCGGCCATCCTTATGAAATATCTGAGAAGGTGTCTGTTCTTGACGACCTTGATCAGACAGTCCATGATGTTCTTATGCTTTTCCTTGTGCATATCAGGACAATATACGAACTTCACATTATCGTTTAAAAAGTCAGGCTTGTATCCGACGATGTACACGTTGTTGTAATTCGTGCAGTATTTTTCAACGCTCCTCAGGGCATACTTGAGCTCGTTGTTGTCGTATTTTGACTTGTTACCTATGACATATACTAGATCAACCATCTGCATTGTTTTTTTAAAGTTCTATCGTATCAGACAATACGCACGAATATGTACATTCATATTTGCGTATTGTCTTGATTTTGTATTCCATGCCATCTCTTCTGAATGATTGTGTGAATGACATATCGGTTCCAGGCATCACCTTATCCCTTACCGTTATGACATCGCCGATGCTGCTCACATAGTCACGTTCAACAATCATCACTGTGACAGGCTTATCCGGTTTTAGAAAATCAAAATCATACATGATTATTATTCTTTTTGTCTATAATCCTCCTCATTAAGAGATGGACGGCATGTGTATTTGACACCATTGTTAGTATCGCATGTCACTTTGTAACCATTGGTGGTCGTCACTTTAAAACCATCGGTGGTACCGCACGTCACTTTATAAGGAGAATAAAGAGGTTCAACATACGGCTTCTGATACGGGTCAAAAATATGAAAATCATGTCCAAATACAGGATAAAGTTTGGAGTCGATAGACTCAAGCAACTTGATCATTCTGTCGAATTTAGAATGTAACGTACCATTGCATGAATCCTCTTTGCCGTCAGACTTGTCAGATGCAATGAACTTGACAATGTTATCCAGGTCCATTGAATCAGTCAGTTTAATATTGAAATCCTGACATCTGCTGTATAACAGTTTAAGATACTCCATCATCACACCAAGAAGCTTTTCCTTCTGCGGGAAATTATCAGGTGCCTTCAAGACATCAAGATATCTTATGACAGTCTGACAATATTCCGCAAGAAGTCTCTTCTTTGGATCATCGCTTATCATTAAAATAAATGTTTCCGCAATGTTCATTATTTAACCTCCTCTTTATCTGGTTCAACAGTTTCCTTGTTGGACTCCGCATCTTTTGGTTTTCTAGAATATTTTTTATTGTTCTGCTTGTCGCAGTGACAGTGCTGCTTATTTGCAGAATCGGAAACAAGCTTGTAGGCTCTTATGTTGATCAAGAGAATATCAGACAGATATGCTGAGCATTTCTTCAGATACTTCATTGACATAAACAAGTATACTGTGTTTACAGCGACAGTTACTATGATAGCAGCTAACATCACATTGTTTGCTATCAAACTATTTGTAAGTGTTTCAATCATTTTTAATCCTCCTATTTTTATTCTTTTTTACTCATGAAGCTCATTGTGAATGAGTCTACATATTCCGAAATATTTACTGGAACTATTGACGTAAGTTCCATGAAATCATATCCTTGCTTGAGATATTCTGAGATTATCTTTCTTGCATCGTCAATGTCGTCGGCATACATAAACATCTTGTATTTGAGCTTATGCTCGCTTGTAGTGTCCTCTACAGTGACAACGTATCTCTTTTCCTTCTGAACATCGCATTCATTGACAATCTCCTTTATTCCGGATACATTTGCTTTCAGACAGATATCTGTTTTTGCAGTCTGAAGAGCAGCATACACTGCGTTAATCAGCATGTCTGATTTTACAAGGAAATCATCCTTGATTACTTTTCCTTGTGCGTCTAGTCCTTGTGTTCTTACTTCGTAATATAAAAAGCCTTCCTCCATGTTCTTTAAATTTTAAATAGTTTATAATATGTTAATTAAGTTTCTCGATTGCGTACAATGACATCCTTGGCATCCACAACAGTTTTCTTTCCTCATCGCAAGGCATTGTGATGTTTTCTCTCGGAGGTATTACAAGCAACACCTTCATATACTCTCCTGATGGTGAGAACTCCTTGATCGTAACTTCACCGGCCATCTCGTAGATTACTTCGCCCTTCTCGTCTCCTTCTTTTGGTATTTGTCTAGGGGCAACACATAATAACCTGTCGTTTACATTAAATCCGTGCGGATCTAAAAATTTTACTTTCGTTTCTTTATCCATGATTTTAAATGTTAATAATGTTAATAATGTTAGTAATATAATGATTCACAAATGTGAACTACCCACAATCTAAAAATTTGTTGGCTTCTTGGGCTGAGTCTGTAACCAAACTCATATCTCCGCAAGCGTAAATTCCGACAGTCCCTGCCGTATTATTTTTACAAAATGCAAACTTCTTTATGTTGTTTGCAGCTAATAAATCTCTTTTGTTTTTTCGTCCACAAGACGGACATTTCCAAACCCTATCTGACAATTTCAAGTCTCTGTAAATGTTTCCACATTCACACATTTTAGATGATGGTTCAAACCTTCCAATTCTTATGATATTCTTGCCATACCATTCTGACTTGTAGTCTATCATCTCATTGAATCTTCCTATTGCAATATCACTTAATGCTTGTGCAAGTTTGTGGTTCTGCATCATATTCTTTGATGATAACGTTTCAAGACAGATTGTATCATAACTGTCAATAAGAAATTTGGATGTTTTGTGTAGAAAATCATTTCTTCTATTGGTAACTTTCTCATATTGAGTTGCAAGCAACTTTACAAACTTCTTTCTGTTGTTACTTTCCTTCTGCTTACGAGAAAGACTTTTTTGAAATCTATTGAGTTTTATTATAGATTTCTGAAGATGTTTTGGATTTTCTATTTCAATTCCATTGCTCAATGTTGCGAATGTTTTGATTCCCAAATCAATTCCTATTGCTTGTTTCTCGTCAATAGATTTTTTCTTTGGTAAATCTTCATTTACTTTAACCAATATTGATATGAAATACTTTCCTGTGTGAGTCTTGCTTATTGTAGAAGTTTTTATATTACCTTCAAAAATTCTATGGAACTTGCATTTGATTCCAGATTTGAACTTTGGAAGGAATACTTTATTATTTTCAAAATCAATTTTAATATTTTGCATAATTTGAAAAGGTTGATTTCCAAATTTTTTTGATTTGAATTTTGGAAATCCTTTCTTTTCTTTGAAAAATCTTGTGAAAGCCATATCAAGGTTAGCGAGACTTGCTTGTAAAGAAATAGCATTTACTTCTTTCAACCAAGATGTTTCTTGTTGTTTCTTTAACTTAGGTAAGTCTTTTGAAATTTCAAACCTTGAAATTCCTTTTTTTGATTCCTGATATACCTTAATTTTCTTTTCAAGTCCATAGTTATAGATATAACGACAACAACCTATATGTTTCAAGATTAATTCCTCTTGAGACTTATTAGGATAAATTCTGTATTTGTATGCCTTATATCTCATAATGTTTATTTTTTTTACAAACTTACAAAAAATATTGTAAAATTATAAAAAAATATAAAAAAAAAGCGGAGAATAGTCATTGGACCATCCTCCGCCGCTTGTGTCTTTCCACAACGCCATTGTTTAACTAAAAAAAATGAATAAAGTCACAAAGATGCTATGATGCATTTCATGATTGTTTCCTTTTATTTCCCCTGCCGTTTCTTTATCCTGTCATACAGAGCTATTATGAGAAGCACCAATGTGCTTATGAAGCTCATTGTTATGATCAGGGATATAAAGTCGACATAGTCATCATTTTCGCGATTCTTCTCAAAGTACATCTTATGTATGTCAAGCTTGAATCCGAATGATAGGATAAGCATGTTTACATATATGAATGATATGTACAAAAATGAAAATACAGCTATATCTATCAGCAGTTCGCTTAATGTTAATATCTCACATATCATTTCTTGCAATTTTTTAAAAGTTTGTTTATCTCAGATATTCTTTTCTTTATTTCAGAACGATTGGCGGAATCATTTTTAGCCTCTTCAAGCAGTTCTGATTTCTCCTTCGTGAGAGACTTTATCGAGTTGATCAGGTTAACAGCGGTCAACTGCCTGTCCCTTTCGGTGAACCAGAACCTTATTCCAGGATTGGATGAATCAATCTCGACATCCTCGAACACAGGTATCAGATGGCTGTAGTCGTCATCCTCAAGCACACCTGAGCTCTGAAGGACATCGAGAGGAAGCTGCAGTATGTTGACAAGGTCCCTTCTTCTTGAATCATTGAACACGAATACAACGTGCATTTCAACCGGATATCCGCATCTTCTGATTTCATCCTTCATGTCTTTTACACTTCTGATGATACTCTTGCTCATGAATGATTCGTAGTCCTGGCTGATCTTGCTCTTCATCAGTCCCCATTTGGTTTTGATCTTGCTGTTCTTGCTTGAAGGAACATTCTTACCTAGAATCTCAAATACTATCGGCTGTTTTAAATCTTCTGACATATCTGATATTTTGAAATATTTAACTTATTGTATTGCAGATAATTACATTTGTTCATCATTGGATATAGCAAAACCTCTATACTGGACATAAAGGGGTTCTTAGGGGAACCAGCCCAGTAGAAGAAGATATTATAGTTTTAGATTAATTAAATATTAATGAAAAACAATCTTCTGCATGTTCAGACTCTTCCGCTTACCCGTAGGTTTTTCTGGTATATCCGCCGAGGTGAATCCCGATCTTTCGATCCTGTCCAGCCCAAGTCATCAGGTTTTCGGATGTTGCTTGGATTTTCCCGGCACGAGCGTTAAAGTCATTTGTTATAGCCCGTTTTTTATTCGAAGGCGAATCATGCAAGACCTTCAGAGTCTGACGGAGCTAATAATCAGCTCATGTAACGAATGCAAATATAAAACAAAAAATATAATTGCTGCAATACTTATAAGTAAAAAATATCAAATTATGTCATGGGATTGTTAGGAAGCCTTTTCGATAATTTCTGATTCTTTGATAACCATGTTGTTGTAGCTTCTGAGTTGATAGGATATTCCTTCGTTTTGATTGACGATGATTCCAACGATCTCAACAGGGAATCCTCTGAGGACTCCTTCTTGAGTGTGTATTTTAGGGATTACCATATCTCCTGTTTTGTACTTGGGGTTGACTTTCTTTTCCATATCTTTTGTACGAAATATAGTTGGAAATACTAAATATATTAGGCTATATATGTTTAGATGTGCCTTATATCCCATCCCTAAAGGGATGGGTTTTACGGCACTTTTTTAATAATCTACTGCATCTGCTCTGTTTTTGAAGAAATGAATTCCGGTTCCACATTCAACGTTATATTGTAAGTTGAAATCCTCTATCTCATACGATTTCCCGACTTCGTATATAAAAGATGAATTATAGCCTGAAATACCTTTATCTCCGTTAGAAATTGAAATAACCTTCGCTTTATTTGTCCTGCATTTCTTTCCGTTAATACAGAATACAATAGCACCTTTAGGTATCTCCAATTCAACGATTGCACCACCAGCACACTTCTTCCAACCAACAATACTTTTAGAAAGGATAACTCCTTTACGGTATTCTTCTTTTTTATTAAAATATGTATCATCAAGGTTAGCATCTATTAGGTTTGCTCCTCTTAGGTCTGCACCGAATAGGTCTGCCTTTCTAAGG
Organism: Paludibacteraceae bacterium; assembly: GCA_045113275.1. Lineage (GTDB taxonomy): Bacteria > Bacteroidota > Bacteroidia > Bacteroidales > Paludibacteraceae > UBA1181. The sequence goes on along the minus strand of JBGUIU010000058.1, from coordinate 51,259 downwards.
GAAGCACCCTTAAGGTTAGCATCTCTTAGGTCTGCACCCTCAAGGTCTGCATAGAGTAGGTTTGCACCCTCAAGGTCTGCACTGAATAGGTTAGCATCTTTAAGGTTCGCCAACACAAGGTCTGCTCCTCTAAGGTCTGCATTCTCAAGGTTTGCTCGCATACCCTCCCAGCCATCAACGTCTTGTCGTAGATAGTGTTTATGATTTTCTAATATCAGTTTTAGTTCTTCTTGTTTCATATCTTTATCTTTTTTTTAGTTAAACTTCAATTGTGAATCCGTTAGCATCCTTACATGGACCGCCACACCAATAAGAAGCCGTTGCACGGAATCCATTTTCACTTACATAACGGAGTAAGTTGTTAAATCCACCTCCATTGCAGGTTTGGTCATAGTATATGTCACCTACTAATGTGCCTCTACGTTTGTCATCGTAAACATCAACACTCCAATGAGTTCTGTTTTTTTTAAAAAATATGGTCTCTAATTGTTCATTAATCTTCGTACTATATTTTTCAATAAACAATTTATAATTGTCTTCTTTTTGCTTTTTTATTTTTTCTGCTAAATTCATATCTTTTTATTATTTAAGTTAATAGGCATTCGTGCGTGACGGAATTCAATATCCATACACGCACAAGCCTACTCTTGTTTAACTAAAAATTCATATCTTCACTTTATCCACCATCGCATTTATGAGAATTTTTAAATTATCATAATCTGTGGTATATGTGTCAAGACCGCTATTATTGACAATAATCATTTTTATGTGTTCTGCCAGATCTTTATCCAACTTGGCAAAGCGGATAAGTTGCTTTCCAGTCAGCACGACATCCCTTTGGAAATGATGTCGGTGACAGAATGAAAGGGTGCCGATTTCGCAGTTGCCGCTTTTCAAGGAATCATCAAATGTGTAATTCTTCTTCAATAGACTATTAATGAATTTTCGATTTGATTTTCTCCAAGATGCGATTGCTTTCGCTTGCTCTTCTCTTTCCTTTTGATCTCTCTGTATCCTCTTCATTCTCTCATTATCAGAGAACCTCGCATTTGTCAACCATGTCTTTGCTTTTTCTATTGATGGTGCATGATAATAGACATAGACAGTGCCTCCGTCACATTTATGTTTGTACTCAGCAAGATACCCGATTTCGTGGACTTTTTCCACTTCGCCGTTGTTGTATTTTCTGTTCTGTTTCCATTGAAAAAGAATAGTTTCGCATTTGTGTATTCCGTTCTTCTGTCTGCGAAGAATCTTTGTCCAAACCCCATCTATATTCTTATATCCGTTCAACTCGGATGGTTTAAGTACGACACGCACACTTCCATACGTTTCACTGCCTCTCCACTTACTTTTGTATCTGTAGGTGTTGTCACACACACCCTCGTCATCCGTATGCGTACAATATGCCATTTTCATCTCTCCCATAGAATAGCCACTTGATGGGAGCAGTGTGGAAACCTTATTTAATTGCTTTTGAACACTCGATTTGCATTTTGTGATTTGTGATTGCTCGTCCTTTCTATTATTCACACGTGCGATCATATCTTGTTTATGTTTGCTAACATGCATCTTTCTAACATCAGCTCTTACAAACGGACGTTTCGTTTTTGCACAAAACAAAGACCATAGATCTGATGGTATAAAATTTATATCGTCTCTGGTACACAAATATTTTCTGAAATCATTTTCAATTCTTGAAATATTTTTCTTCATATAATCTATTCCTTTTTTTGTTAAACAATTAGTGTTAAGAAAAACTTACGGTACTTTCCCTCTTTATTGGTTCGTCAAATACGCGTAAATTCAACTCTCCTACTTTGTTGAAGGTATATCCATAGTGATTACCAACATACACACGACCGCTATGTGGTCCTCCGTAAGTCGTTTTATTATCTCCTAATGAAGAATCAAACCACTTACTTAACATCTTACTGACTGCATCTCCGCTTACACCTTCAGACCACCAATGAGAATATCCGTTATCTCCCTGTATTAAAACGTATTTTCCGTGCAGTCGTTTTTCAGCTTCGCATAACGGTACTCGTTCGCCATTAATGAGGATATGGACATCTTCCTTTCTTTTGTGTATCAGTCCGATGGCTGTCTTCGTGCGTTTCTCTGTATTAGGGAAACAATAATATATATGTTCATACGTGTATTCCCCGATACACATATTATGTGCATCCATCTCTTTGTTCAGGTTATCCTCTTCCTCTTTTGTAGCATCTGTTACTTTTTCTATGAATACTCTAATTGGGGCTAATGAGAATGTTCCGTTTGTAATAAATGGATCCGGATTAAAACAATTTCCTATATAAGTTGTCTTATTTTGTTTTACTTCATTCTCTTCAAAAATTCCTATTATTTCTACTTTTTCTTTGGAGAACTCCTTGATTAGAACACCATTTATTTTAAATATCTTTTTCATATCTTTATTCCTTTCTTTTTAGTTAAACATTACCATTTTTATTCTAGTTCATTACTCTGCATCCTCAGTTCTTCCATGAGACATTTGATTGTTTCAGCATACTTCTCCTTGTCTCCGTTCGACTTCTTTTCAGCATACTCTTTTGAAAGTCTGCATATCTCACCGTGTAGGTTTTTGATTCTGTCCTTTATGCCGTTAATGATTGTTTCATCAGTGCTTGTCTTCCATCCTGTCAAGTCTGCCCAATGACGTATATTATCGTCGAAATCCTCGAAGTCAGCACGGAATTTCTTCATGTCTTCCTTGCTGATGAGAGAATCCATTGCACGGCAATACTGATTGAAGTATTTGTTCAACATCTTGATGTTGTGTCCGAAGCCGTATCTGTTCTTCAGACTATTCGGCATCATGCTTTCTCCTTCATCAATAAGGTGTATCGCTTCGGACATAAGAAGGTGGACGCATCCAAGTATACGCCCCAGCCTTCCGGAGTCCTGTTCCTTCTTCTCCGCTTCTATTATCGCACTGTAGCCTACACCGCTATGGTACATGTCACGGATGCTCATGTTCTTCATTTCGTTCTTAGCCGCACCTTTCATCTCCTGGACGATCTTGTCCCATTCTCTTTCACATTCTTTTACTGACTCGTTCATGATTTTATTTTTTTTGTTAAATATTACTATTTTTTAGCATTTCATCCAATGTCTCTACATACGCTGGTGATGCATACCATTTATCCCATCTCACCATCATTCTTGCAGCTGTGTGGCTTGCAAGGTTAGGATATTTCATTATATAATCCCACCAGTTGGAATGCTCTTTTCTTTGAAGGATGTGTTCGTTAAAATCAATCCATACTTCGTACCATAGATAATTATTTTTACCTATGATTTTTTCAATTTGTTTTTTTATGAGAGGTTTGAACACCTCATCATAGAATTTCCATTTTTCTTTGTTTTCCATTTCTTTATTACTGAATTGTTAATACTTTTCATTCATGTTTAAACTCGTGGACATACATATAAAAATCATCGTTTCTTGATTTTACATACTTGTCGATGCTTTTCTGTATTCCCTCCTCCGTATAATCATCAACTACGATACCGTAGTGTTTAGAAAGATATTCTACGACTGTGTCAACTCTGTCAAAATATTCATGATCGTCACTGCTGTCAATGACAAACTTTTCAGAGAAATATTCTCCTTTAGTGTCGTTTGTGTAATAAATATTAAAGCCAGGTTCTTCTTCACAATAAAACACTTTCACATCAGGATATTTTTCTTCAATGCAGATTCGGAAACCTTCTTGTTCACACCATGCCGTATCCTGATCAATCGTAAGGATTCCATCATCATAATCAAAATAAGTAATATCTCCTCTGTATCTAAGACCTTTCTCGTCAAGCTCTTTGAGATCGAAACCCATTGACTCCAATACAGAGCATAAATATGGTTCTCTGGAATCGTAATTTTTCTTGATTATTTGATACAATTCCTCCAGTTCTTTTTCATCACCTACACACTTGTAGATTGTGCTACATAAATTTGCCATGATAAATAAATGTTTATGTTATTAATATTTGCCGTTGTGATTCATCTTTCTTGCAATTGCTCTGTTGGATATTTCAATAATAGATGATATGAACTCCTCATTGCCTGTCTTATCCATCACCTTTCTTCTGTTGAAGTCAGACATCATATATTTCGGGTTCACGATAAACAGGCTGTCCATGAACAGATATGGGACAGATTCGCATGATCCGTTAATGTATTCCATCAGCGTCTTCATGACATTCATTTTTGTTATGTGTGAATTGAAATCCGTGTTGGTATTGACGTGTACTTCAATCTTCTGTGTTTCGTGTTTGGAATACCGGTTAATTACAGAACCGAATATTCCTTTGATTTTTTCTGATATTCTCATTTGTGTTTCTTTATTTGTGTGAATTAAAAATTGTTCATTTGGACCTGACCAATATCACGTCATTTCCAAATAGAGAATCTATATTCTTGGACAGAGTTCCATCTTCGTTGATGGTGATTCTCTCAGACTGTTTTTGGTGGCATCCTTTGAATCTGCCATTGTAAATGACTATCTCGTTCCTCAGATCAGGATTTTCAATGATCATATCCTGAAGGCTCCGTATCTCCAAGGCATCAAGGTAATATATCTTGTCTGCCAGTTCGACACAGGCCTTGTCTATCATTTTGTATTTAGTGCGTTCAATACGCCTCATTTCTGAAAATAATTCTCTTCCTCTCATATTGATGTCAGTGTTTTGTGAAATAACGTTTCACCTTTTCTGTCAGGATATCAAATCTCCCGCTGTCGTCTTTGGCTATTTCATTGTCTATCAGTTCAGACATGTTGTTTATCAACTTTTCAATGTGTGCTATGTTTCCAGGTATTGATATGGTTCTCCTTTCCCCTATCTCGAATAGATATGTGAATATCATGTAATCGGAGAAACTCGGTTTCAGCATCTGCTTTATTATCTGTACTTTTTTGTAGTAAATCTCTTCAGATCCGGAATTTGAGAATCTTTTCTTCCCGGTTGAATTCATAATAGAAAGATGTCTTAGAATGTTTCTTATTTCAATAAGTCTGTTTCTTCTGATATCGCATTCATTGAATCTGAATAATATGTCGAAGAAACTTGCGCTGTCTTTCTTTATCATCAGTTCTATTATCCTGCAACGCCATCCGTCGTCAAAGTGTTCCCATATATCCCATGGAGATATCTCCTTTGTTTGTTCGTTTCTCATATAAATACAATTTGGTTTTCGTTTATAGATTTGAGAGCTGGAGCTTGCTGGTTATCATTCCATTATTGATTCTGAAATCATTCATGTGTGAGAAAATGTCAGACGTGAAATATTCATAAAATATTGGCATGAATTTCCTTATGCATGATTCAGCAGTTGTAGGATTCTTAAAGATTATGGCTGATCCGTTGCAATTATAGGATGTTGTGTAGACTGGGAAGCATCCTATATATATGTAATTCTCCGTGCCTTTTATTGGAAGGCAGAATTCTTTCCTATAAAATCTCTTATAAGATTCTTCGTCAAGGATATGATAACCTACGGAAACGTGTTTCAGACCGAACTTGTAATCGGTTGGCTTGAATTCATCACCGTCATTGAATGCCGTTGCTATCATTCTAAGTTTGGTGTATGCCATCAATGCAGGTGAAACATCACTTATACTGGATAATGCCTTGTAGTCATTGATGCACTGAAGGCCCGAGTCTCCCAGAAATTCAACCACGTCTTCAAAGCTGTTAATGATTCTGTTTACCGGTTTGAACATATCTCTTCCGAATATTTTCTCAAATACTTTCTGTGCCTTATAATCGCTATTGTTATATACACTGCGGATAGCTCTCTTGTTTAAAATGAATTCTTCTTTCATGTAATGTCAGTTATTAAAATAATTTTCAGTTAAAAGTCCCAAAGGCTTAATACCTTTGGGATGAATTGATATCAGACAGGCCAGTCATAATCAGTAATGCGATGTTGGATAAATGAGTGATCGACTCTGTTATCTATGTCTAATGTCACACACAAATCCCTGTCATCTTCATATTTGATCCATTTCTCTTCCCTGCCTATGTTGTGTTCTGTGCATTCAGTGAATGACTCATACGGAGAACATTCGAAGCCTGCGTCAATAAGTTTCTGCCTTTGGATCTTTCTTTCTTCAACTCTCCTGTTTATCTCTTTATGCACTTTGGCTTCCATTGATACAATATAGTCCATGGTGAATATGACTTTCTTTTCTGTTGCCTTTCCTATCGAAATATTGTTCGGTTTTCTGATTCCTATTTGTTTATTATTATCCGTTATTGAACCATATACTGAACAATACAGTGTTGAAATAGGAATGTCACAGAAATATCTGAATTCATAATATCTGGAACCATTACGCATAGTTACTTTGATTATATGACCCTTGTAATTGAAATACACATAATTTGTGCTTTCGTGTGAATTGAAATAAATCCGAAGATTGCTGTAGCAAATATAGAATGATATCTCAGGCTTTATAGGTTTGAGCACTCCAGACTCAATCAAGCCTCTGAATCCTTCGTCTGATTTTATCTTCTCAATGTTTCTTTGGAAATGCTCATTATATAATTTAACGCAGTCCAGAGACTTTGTTGAATCTTCATCTATGAAATCATCTACCAAATCATGATTCTTTGTCAGATATTCATATATATCTGTTTTACGGTCAAGTTTCTTTATATCTTTTCCTAACATTAAAAATGTTATTACATCCAAGAGATATTCATCAAACGGTACTTCAGTACCTCTTCTGCCATAAAATTTGCCATCATATCCATTAAATAATACAAGCACGTGTTCTCCATCTTTAATGTTTTCAAAATTTGAATTCCATTCTATAAGATATCCTTCAGTTTTAAATATGCTTTTACTTATTTGTCTAGCCAAAAGGGTGTTGTGTACTGTACTTTTTCGAAGAGTTTCAAAATCATTCATTGTCAATCCGAATGATTTTATGTGTTCATTGAATTCATTATATTGAATTGCATAAATATTTTCAACGTCCAATCCTTGTTTATTCAGGACTGGATAATCTGATAATTTTGTTATAATCATTTTTTTAGTTTTTTAGTTAAACAAAGAACCTGCATTGCTGTTGATACAATGCAGGTCCGTATTTGCGTTTATTCAGCTGAAATCTGTTCAGCCATACTGCACATTTCATCTATGTCAGATTCCGTCGGATTAATCCATTTGCCGTGAATCCTGCCAAACCATTTGTCTCTGTTTGACAGGACTATCGAATTATCATATGGAATGTCATAGAAATCTGCAAGTTCCACACCTATCTGATCATCAAGATCGGCGACAATCTGATCAACGATGTTTGATTTCAGCAGATTGATGTAGCGATGATTGGTTCTGAGAATCTCCAGCAGCTTGTCATGGTTTTTTGTTATGAAGATATACAATCTCATTTCTTTGCATTGATTAAAATGTATTCATTCCTTTTTGTCTTTGTCATATACTGATCATACAGTTCCTTGTTCTCTTCCTTGAACTTCTTTGAATCAAACCGCATGGATTCTGATTCGGGAACTCTTGTGATGGTAAGTATGTCATTCTCGAATTTGTACATTTCTGTCTTTTTGAACAATTCGAGAAGTCCTTTCTTCAGCTCCTCCTCCTGGTCTTCCATCTCTTTTTTCCTATTCACGATATCAAGGATCGCTTTCGATGTCTCAGCTATGATATTCATTGTCTTTTCCGTGTTTGATGGAACAGCTGCATTATCCTTATCATCCTTGAATTCTGACGGGTTTGTCATGAATGCCTCGACCTTATCGAATGGTATCATATCGATATCAATGAGGATGGCATTACCGTCTCTCAGATGAAGTATCTTCAGGGAGCTTGCCGTGATGCCTGTCATCTTATGGAGCATATATGCCTGTATTGATAGTTCCCATGACGTGTACCTTTTGTATTCCTGGTCTATCTTCTGTACTGTCTTGATGTCTATCAGCGAAAGGTCATCTGATATTATGTCTATTGCAGACGCATGGGACACGCCGTCTGAGACGATGTATTCGCTTGCTATCGCCTTTATGCCGGCACCCTCGTATGTCATTGCATCAGGGTCTGTAGGCTTTGTTCCGTTTGTTATGTACTCGTTTATCTGCTTATGAATCATGGAACCTCGCTCTGCAGCTTTCTTGAGTATCTTTTCAGGTATTGAGGAATACATGTCAGGGAACAGATAGTCCTTGATCATCTTGGTGATGCCTGTTAATGTTACTCCTGTTTCAGTGTCCAGATACTGATGTGTTGATTCGAGAAGGATAATGTTACCCTTCGGCAATTCTATCTTTTTCTTCATATAATTGGTGTCAAGGAAACCACGAAATCTTTAGTTTCGTGGAGGAATTGACACAAGCCTTTTTTGGTTTAACATAATTATTTTATATACAAGAAATTCTTGTTGAAGTCAAGTATGTACTTGTATTTGTTGAAGAATGATACTCCAAGTATTCCGTCTATCTTGAACTTCTTACCATATCTCTCCTCAAGCTTTCTGTTGACAACGGAGAAATCTGATACTACAAAGTAATCTGAGAAATACTTGCCGCAGCATGACAGCGTGACCTTCGACATCTTATCATACACGATGGTGCCGTTCATGGCGATAGCTACCTTTTTCTCGTTATTCTTTATAGGCACCGAATCAATGTTCATGACTATTGACTTGTCTATTGCATTCATGCTGCATCCGGAGTCAAGAAGCATGTAAAGTACATGGTTGTTTGAATTCATCGTTATGATAGGCATGCCTGTGAGATCAACGCTCCCGTCAAACGGAACGGTGAAGCTCATCATGTTTCTCTTCCTATAAGTCATCACTATCTTAATAACGATAATTGCACAGATTATCGGCAGCAGGATTGCAAATAAGGAGTCCAGTTCGATAGTAATAATATTCATCCATAGCTTATTCATAATTATTTTTTATCTGTCTGTTTGATTTTTAATTTTTGTTATTGCATTATTTTTGGATATATACATTTGATGTCCTTCTCTTAATCATAAGGAGCAGTCGCTATCTCAACATTGATGCCGTCAGGATTGAATTCATCATAAACAGGGTCTTCTGTATCAATGTAGTCATCGACTATGTTCATGTCTGATCCTGCCAGATATTGATCGAGTATCTGCTTCTTGTCCCATTCTGAAGGAACCTCAACAGTGACAACCCGTGTCACTGTTACAGGTATAAATAGATTAGCTTGTACATTCATGTGTTCAGTCCTTTATGAAATCCTCGACAGTAATCAATTCTCCTTTTTCGTCAGGTTTTGAAGGGTCTTTTCTGACTATTATAGGAATATTCCTGATTCCATTTGCTTCAATGAAGTCTTGATTTGATTCATCATCGGCATCAATTATCTTGTAAGAGAGTTCGTTTTTCTTACAATACTCCTCGAACTTAGGTTTGTACACCTTGCATTTGGAACACCATTCTGCTCCGATGTAAATATAAATGTATTTAATCATGATTAATTAAAATTATAATGTTAATAAATTTTATAGTTTTTCAATTCTGAATTTGTAACCCTCTTCGATTAGTTCGCTCTTCTCGTCCTCGATTACGGCGAGTCTTTCTTCTGAGAGACTATGATAAAGAGGAAACGCATTATCCCAATTACCTTCTTTCAGTACGAGTCTGTAAATCAGTTCCGAACATACTTTGTCGAGATCTGGAAATTTGTATGCGAAAAGTCTATAATACATGCTGATAATTACATAAACTCCACTTGTTCCGTCTGCTGTGTTTGTGAATCTGAACTTGTCACCAATCTTAAATAGAGCTTTGAATGTGACATCTCTGGGTTCAAATTTATTTTTATCTTCATTCATATTCTTATCTTTTGTTTGTTAAAATGGTGCATCGCAATCTTTACATTGTCGGTTGAAGTCAAAATAAATAAGCCAACTGAAAAGATATAGCTGGAATCCTCTCATACGGTAGCCACGCTCTGAGTGCAGTGAGCAGGCACAGTGACTGAATCTGCTATCCTTAAATTTATACAATGATTTTGTCACTTCGATTTTCATACTCTTTTACTTTTTATTAGTTTGATTTGGATTGGTTTATCTTCCCATTCTAGTTCTGGGAATAAATCTCCGTTAATCTCCATGCAATCATCTGCTCGTAACAATGATTTTTCGGTGTCGACTTCCCATTTACTAAATATACTTGACCTTCTTGGTTCATCGATATATAACCACAATGTACCATCTTTATCTCTTGCTAACCACATACTTGGCTGCTTCACATTATCAATTAGTGTATCGAGATATTCGAGTGTTTCTCTATACAATTTCTTATCTTCGTCAGATAAACTTATGTTGGAACGCCCACATTCGTAATCCACTGCACGATAAGCAAGCTCAAGATATTTTAACTCATTATTGTTTTTGCTTTGTTCTGTCATATTACTCATTCTCTTTTGTACTTTTTATAATACACTTTATTAACATGTTTATTATGCCATTCTTTGTGGCATTTGTTACATAGAACCATAAAAGCTTCGTCCGGATAATCCCAGACAGGTACAAACTCCTTGTTGGGATATTTTAAATAATACATGTGATGGACTTGCAAATGTCTTTTGGAGCCACAAAATTTACATACATTTCCATTTTTGTTTAGTATGTAAGTTCTTTTTTGTAACCATTCTTTAAATTTAAGCTGACTCCTGTAGTCAGTATCCTTTCTGTTAGATTGATTACTTTCATGATACGTATCCCATATAAGTATAATAACTATTAAGGAAAATATAATAAATGCCTTAATCATAACTTTGATATTTCACCTTTTGTATTACTTTCTTATGTATTTTTTGTACTCTTCTGAGTCCTTCTTCCAAGTATATACAATCTTTCCGTCTCCACCCATGTCCCATGAATCCATCGCCTCACGCATTCTGTGAAGAGGCTTGCCATCCTTCTCGCTCATTCTGAACTTTTTATGGCAAACCCTCTTCCCATTCTTGCGTGACTTACATCCACAGGCTATCATGCCTGCACAGATTTTCTTTCGGCTTCGTGACATTTGTTAGAAACTTTTGCCGTGTTTATACTCTCTTGTCTTATTGTACGCTAACTTAGTTCTTACATGCGCATCAATGTCGATATGTAGATATGCGCATATATCAAGAATACGAATTATTGAATCGGCTATTTCATCCTCAAATGTATCCTTGACTTCATTTTCGAATCTTACTGGATTGAATAATCCAAGATCTAAGTCATCATCAATATCTGTTATTGTTTCAGAAGAGCAATGTTTCCATTTTCTTTCCGCTTCCAATGCTTCGCTTAACTCAGAAACGACGAGCATTAGTTGTGTTCCGAGTTGAACATCTTTAAGATCAAAACCTTTTTTTTGATTCTCCCTTCTTATTTTTTTTGATAGTTGATTTAACATATATTATCCTCCTTTTTTTTCACTTCGTCATTCTATCTTTGATAATAAACTATAGTTCATATCTTTTAATAAAACAACATTATGTTCCTGCATCAGATCTTTGATTTGCTCATCATAACCAACTTCAGCATTTTTCCAAGCTCTGTAATCTTTGTCTTTTCCTGTCTTATCATAACGATCTTTTAGCTTTTTCAACCATTCTTCTTTCAGTTCTAATGATGGACAGACAACTAAAAATTCAATATTCTGTTCATTCAGATATTCTCTCACAATCTTATGTGAAGAGATGAAAACAATATTTTTCTGATCGGACAGGTGTTTGGCTATATTGACATATACCTTATACCAGTTTTCATCTCGCTTGCCATCGACAAAGAAATTGCTGCTTTCTAGGTCAATACAATCATACAAATTTTTAGCCAATGTACTTTTGCCTACACATTGATAACCTACTACAATCATAATTAATCCTCCTTATTTGTTTTGTTGTTTTGGTTGTTAATGAATTTAATTATATCATGAAGTTTCCACTTCAGATCTAATGACGCTTTCATGCATTGCTCAATCTTCACAATCAGTTCTTTGTCAACTGTGTGTGCCTTAGCCTGCTCAATATAATGCTCCACGTCCTCGATGAAGCCGTATGCACTTTTAAGATTATTGTTTGCTTTGTTGCTCATTTCTTTTCCTTCTATGTGTATTTGTTTGTTACCTTATCGTACAGGGATACGTTCTTAACTGACCCGTCTTTCTCGCAATTGGAAAGCTTCTGACTACTCCCACGGCTAAAGCCAGTGGGCTTTCTTGGACGTTCGTCGTAACGACATATCTTACTTCACTCATGGCTTTTTAATTTTTCCACACTTTTTGCAATACCTGAAACTCATATTTAATGGCAAATCACGCTCTATGTATTCGTGAATGCAGAACATCTGTCTAAGATGTTCTTTGATCCAAAGTATCAAATCTCCAATCATACTTATTATTTTTTGCTGTTAAACTTTTGTAATCTCATAAACTCCCCTCCGTCCGTAACAAACAGACGGAAGGCTACCGCTTTGCAATCCTCGTCGATACAAAGATATGTTATTTCCCTGTGATGATGCTTTACCTTGTTTCTTATTTCAACAAGTTCATACACTTTATTTTTGTATATCAGCTGCATCTTCTTGAAATCCACACTCATGAATCGTGTCTCAAATGCATTGCATGTCATAAGTGCGAGCAACGTGAATAGAATAGTTATAAAAAATCGTTTCATTTAATGTTTTCGTTTGTTAAAATCTCTTTGTATTTAGCTGAAAGAATCGCCTTATAGACAATTCTCTCAGCAATTGCTTTGTGATATTTTTCTGCGAAGTCATTTAGTTCTGAATCTCTAAGCTTTCCTGACTTCTGCCTTTTATACAACCTATCGAACTTCGGCTTCCACTTCGCTGATATTTCAACTTCTATATCGAAGACGAGTTTCACTATAGACTTCCAGTTATTTATTATGTCACTTCGTTCTTTCTTCGTCATAACTTTATCTCCCGATTATATGAATATTGTGTAATCCATACGCAACTTTTAATCTTTATCTTTGAATTTTTCCAAGTCTTTTAGAGATGTTCCAATGATGTCCATCGTATTATCTACATTGTCTTTTATATTATCAAGATCATTCCTTAGATCACTGATGGACCTTATTGCCTCTTCAAGATTTTCATAAATGTCTGACATTTCATATTGGATCTTATATTCATTTTCACCAAGAAAGAATTTGAAAACTTCAGACATTAGGGGATCAAGATCAAGAAGATGGCAAACCATGCCATCTTTCTTGTTACTTTCATTATACTTTTCTAAAGCATTTTTGATATCTTCATCTGTCATGCCTTTTGGGAAATTGGTCCTTACGGAAGTAACTCTCCCATCTTTCATATAAATTTGTACTTTCATACTTCTCCTCCTTTCTGTTTTGCTTTTATCGCTTCCCATTCAGTTGTCTTTATAATCTCCAACAATCTTTCCAACTGCGGACTACGAAAAGCTGTCATTGCATAAGGATGAGCATCAGCTGAATAATGATGTTTATTATATTTCAAATGCTCAACTGCATCTTCCCATGTGATGAAACAACAGTTTTGTGCTAAATGGCCAGCTTTTTCAACATAATAGATATCATAATCTGATGAATCAATATCTGAATCTGAGAAATATTTGTCTATTACTTCTCTTAGATCGTCTGTTGTACTACAATCTTTGAAACTATTAATAATCTCATCCTTAGGAGTATTAATATCTTTAAGTTCGTAATCATCAAACAAATATTGTATAAACTCATCTATACTATATTCGGATTCTCCTGAACATATTACATGAATTTCTTCTGCATGACTTTCCGGTCTTATCTCAAACTCATAATCCATGATACCTACATAGATAGGGTCTGCTTGGCATAGATGATACTTCTCATTTTGCTCCAACAACTCCTTTTGTAAGTTGATGAGGAAATCTAAATCTTCGTTTTTCATAATCCTTTAATTTATCTATTACCTGTATGACCGAAGCCTCCTTCTCCTCGTTCTGTCTCATCCAAGACATCCACTTCATTCCATGAAACTTGTTCGTACCTTGCGACTACCATTTGACAGACACGTTCACCATCCTCTATTGTGAATGGTTCATTTGACAGGTTCACCAGGATTACTTTTATCTCTCCACGATAATCGGCATCTATCGTGCCTGGAGTGTTTAAAACTGTGATGCCATGTTTAGCTGCCATACCGCTTCTTGGACGGATCTGTGCTTCATATCCGTTAGGCAAAGCTATATGTATGCCAGTTGGAACCAGTACACGTTCCAATGGGTTTAATACTATTGGTGAATCTAAGTTTGCACGAAGGTCCATTCCAGCTGATTGTAGTGTTGCATAACTTGGTAATGCGTGTTTTGACTTGTTTATAATTTTTAATTCCATAATTTTATTATTTAATTTTTACATTCTTTATTAAGTTTTTTAAGATCCTCCTCTTTCTCTTTAAGAGTATTTTTAAGAGTATCAATTTCCTCTTTTAATTTATTGATCATATGTTTATTAAGTTCACCTTCATACGTTATCTTATTTCTTTCAACAATAGTTTCAAATGTAGATAAGACTATGGTTCTTTCCAAATTAATATGAATATCACAGTAACACTCATCTGTAATAAGATATACTCTCACAGAATTTGATGATATACTTATAATCTTAATATCAATAATATCTTTCCAATTATTAGGATATTCTTTAATAAGATTAAAAAGTTCTTCATTGCCTTTTAACGATGCTAATGGATTTAAGAAATAGTATATCCAGTCTTTATTCGACATAATGTATACCTTTATATCATTATGCAACGCTTCATATCTGTTTAATAATTCATTAATCAATTCCTGTACTGTTTTCATATCTTACTTAATTTGTTCTATTTTCATGAATTTCTATATTTTAAATACTTAGGATTAATCTGATAATTTTTACAATTTGTAGTTGTATGAGTACTTCCTATTATATCTGAATTATCACATTTGCATCTTTTATAAGTTGTATTATAATATAAACAATTAGAACAAGTTTTATAAATAATACGTCTTCTTGATTCTATTAAAGAATATTCTTCTATACAATCAGATGTTTCAGAAATTATCATGACACTAAACTATCTTTATTAACTATTTCTTTAACTACGTCTCTTACATGATCACATTGGTCTGTTATGTCAGAATATTCGCTAATAAACCATCTGGCCATTGAAGCACTGAATGGATTAGTTTTCTTGTCCTTGCATTTAACAATCAAATCCTTATATGTGATACCTTTATGGCTATAAAGATATCTATTTAATTTCTCTCTGTAACCATCTTCTTTAGTATAGCCTTTATTTTGCGTTGAATAAAAATCATAATTTGTCATAGTATTAAAGATTTTGTTTTTCTATAATTGTTACTTCGATAGGCTCATCCTCCCATTTGAGATTAGGAAATAGAGTTTTATCTATTGGTCCTACATAAACATAAGGATCTTCACTTTGCCAACATTCATAAATTTCATTTCTATATGGCTTTTCTTTATAGAGCCACAAACTATTATTTTTGTCTCTCGCTACCCACATTTTTTTCTTGTTTACTTTTTAGTTTTTCAATTAAAGCATCTGCAAAATCAACTGATGAACTACATACATTTTCTGGTACTGGTTTTAATTCATGTGGCCAATTTGTTATCATACTTTGCATTGCAGCCATAGCAGCCATATGACGGAACGCAGTCCAATAACTATCATCAAATGCTATCTTTTCACGTGTTACTGTAATGTTAGTTTTGTTTGATTTACCTTTAGAAATTATTTCAACTTCAATGGGTTCGTCTTCCCATTTAAGTTCAGGAAACATAGTAGGATATAATGTACTTATTGCATCATCATGATGACTAGAAATCCAATAATTTTCTTGTTCATTTCTAATAGGCTTTTCTTTATAAAGCCATAATGATTTATTTTTATCTCTTGCTATCCACATAACTTAAATTAATTTAAATTATTAAATAATACATTACTCATATTGTTTGCGTCTGAAGGATTGCATATCAAAATATTCTCACCATCAAACACATCAGCAAAGTCCATATATAACTGAAGTTCTTTAGCCATATAGTCTTCATCTTCTCGTCTTATACTTTCTGGTCCCACTTCAATTATATGGTATTGCACATCTTCATCATAGGCATATCTTAACTTGATTCCTTTAAAGATTGATTCCCATTCTTTTAGAACATTCTTTATAAATTCTGTCGCACGTTCATTAACCATAATTCAAAAGTTATATATGCCTTCAGGAGCTTCAAGTGCTAACCCTTTTTCTATTAAACCATGGATGTCAAAATGATGTTCATAGAGCCAATCCATTAATTTAACTAAAGTCTCATATTTAACAGTAAGATCACAAAAACATATTTCTTCACAATCTAGCCAAGAAATAAGTTCATAATCTTCCCATCCTCTTAGTTCATATGCTTCCTCCTTTGTCATGCTTGATATAGAGCGAAGATAAGGTTTGATATCATCCAACATATACTCGTTAGGCATATACTCCCCATTGTCAAATTCAAGCATATACCTTCTGCTTGGGTGTATTCCGATTAGTTTACGTGGCGAACCCAATACACCATTTCCATATAACGGCAACCTCGCACACATTACACCATAGGGAACTCTTGCGCATAGGTCTTTGATTAATAGTTTTTCGTCTGTCTTATTCATATCCTAATAATCTAAATGAAAACTTGGAACAGAATGAATGATAACATCCATAGAAGTTTCTGCTCTTTACTCACACAGTATAAACTCTGTCAGGATAGAACCGATGGTTTCCAATCTTCCAATTATTCACCAAATCATTTCTTCCTATCAGTTTGAATACCTCGTGAAGTTGTTCGACTGTCTTTAATTCAAGCTGAATACTGCCTATACATATAGACAATGTATACTTTCCTTCTGATTTAATGGGATCCCATTCTATTGGATCTCGTCCTATTGAAATGTTATCTTTTTTAAAAAACTGAAATCTTCGAATAAACTCGAATCCATTTTCTAAAAGATTTTCTTCTGTCAGTTGTGTCATATTTTTCTTCTTAATTAATTTAATTAATTATCGAACCAAAAGACTGCTCTGCATTCGTAATATCCAGTGCTTTCTGTATCCTTCATGATGGCTAACAAATTAGTCCAGTCCATTGCTTCAGGTGTATATCCTTTCAATTCTTCATTATAGAATATTTCTTTAATGCATTCTTCCAACTCTTTTGTAGTACACCAGTTCGGATTATGCCAATCAGGACTGGAAATAAATTTCCTTCCTTTTTCTTCATATATTACTTTTGATCCACCTATTATAATTAGTCTTTCTCCATAAGATTTCTTGCAATAACCTACTCCGTATGCGTCAGAAAATCTTTCATATTTTTCTTCGTTGTATTCTTCATCTGGAATTAGTTCATAGCAATATGATCTTTTTACTACATAACTTGCATCAGATGGAAAACCTCTTAGTTCAATAGGTTCTAAATCATTGTAGTTTCTAACGTCTGCAAGTTTAGCAAACATATCGTAACATCTATCGCTGAATTCTCTTCTTGCATTATTTGTGAAGTAACATGGAGACCATTCGTTTCCCTCTGAGTAGTATATTATCTTCTGTTTCCACTCTCCTTTCTTGTCTGGATCTGGTTCAGACCTTACAAAAGGAATTTCTTTTATCGCACGTTTTTCAATGTATAAATGTATGTCGCATCCCATAATTTATTTGTTTTTAATTGTTAAACTTTCTTTTCATCATTTCGTTACAAAGACATTGACACAAGGCTTTGCTCATGTTTACTTCGACGGCATTACCTATGTACTTCTTTTGCTCTGCCTGTGTACCAATAAGAATATAATCAGAGGAGAAACCCATGATTCTTTTAAGTTCCGGTATCTTCAGCATCCGCATTCGTATATCAATGATTCCGTATTCTGACATAAATGCTTTTATCTTTTTGGTCATCAGAGAATCTGTATCATTTATTGGAACTGGTTTCTTTTCACTGCACTTGGCTGATACAATATATGGTGGTTTCTTATCCATTCTTGCAATCAGTGTAAAGCATGGGTTATTGATGCTGGCACCAAATGAATTAAATTGCGGATTCATCAGATATTTCATATCCTTTTTGCAATACACTATCGACTGCTTTGGATTCGTACATATTGTACCGGCTGGCCCTTCCGCTGATGATGGAGTTCCTTTGCCGTACTGATTGTCTATAAAGCAAGTTACAGTTGAAAGCCTGTCTTTTGTTGTCACTGTCTGACACGGACTTTCTATCGAAGAGTTATATCCTTTCCCATAGTATGCAGTGATAAAGGCATGATGATCTTTGCATGTAATTGTTCCTGCTGGATTTTCTATTGATATGTTCTTGCTGCAAGGTTCTCCGCTGAACTGCTTGCTTAGAAAGTTGCATTTTACAAGTCCAAGTCTGTTTTGAGTTGCAACAGTTGAACACGGTTCGTTTATTGACGGAGGATAATGCAGGCCGTTCTGTGATGTGGAGTTGTATTTCAATATCAAAGCATCATATTTATCCTTTCCTCCTGCAACGAACTTGATGAGTCCTGCATATATCCTCTCCAATGTTTTTTCGACAAGAGGTTTTTCCCTGTTGAAGATAGACCTGCCTTCATCATCCAAGTCAAGCACTTCTCGGACAGCCTTCCATTTATTCGTAGTACCAAACAATGTTGATTCTCCTTTCTTGGAATGAGTTGGTTCCGGGAATATGATTGGGAGTCCTGGTTTAGCGAACATTCCAAAGAATCTTTTTCTTGATGTATACGCTCCGTAGTCAGCAGAATTAAGAATCCTGTAGTCGTATGAATATCCGTAACCACATACTTTGTTAATCCATCTGACATAGCAGTCTCCAGCTTTACTTGATATTGGCTTTCCATTCTCATCCAGATCGCCCCATGACATAAACTCCTCGACGTTCTCTATATGGATGAAATCAGGGTCTATGTCATCAATATATCTGAATAGATGTTCTGCTAATGTTCTGCTGTCTGCATCCCTTGGAAGTCCTCCTTTTGCCTTTGAGAAGTTGGTGCATTCTAATGATGCCCACAGAACAACTTTTGCATCCGGATATTTTTTCTTCATGTCCTTCAGATGAGAAACAAGTTTGGTCGTATCTAATGTACGGATATCTTCTGTGAAGTGCATGACATCTTTGTGGTTCGCCATGTGCGATGCTATTGCGTGTTGATCATGATTCACACACGCAATAACCTTTGCACATTTTTCTCCGTGAAGTCTTGACTCTTCCACACCTGTCGTGGTACCGCCAGCTCCGCAAAATAAATCAATATATAATAATTGTATGTTTTCCATTATAATTATTCTTTAATCATCTTTATTTTCAATTATTGTATCTAATGTTGTTATTTCATCCAAAACTTTTTTCCACATCGTAGCGAAATCATTCTGCTGAAAAGTTAGAATACGAATGACACAATCACCTTTTTTTGATATGAGTTCGTCACGATCCATAGAATCGAATAAGTCTTTTGTTTGTTTGTAAATATCCTCATCGACATTTAGACTAACTTCACTAGAACCTTGAGCTATTTCAATTACATATTTATCCATGATTGATATGATTTAAATTATTGTTTGTTATTTCCTTTGATGCTATGACATTATAGCCATTCTCTTTAAAATTGATGATCTGGATTTTGTCCTTTCCTTCAATTGGTGTAACATTGCTAACTGTTACAGTGTAAGCCATTTTTCTCATAATAAATTTTTTATTCTTTTAAATTTAATTGTTTCTCTATTTCAGCTGCAATCAGTTTCATATCAGGATGAGGAGCACCTGTTGTACCTTTTAATCTTTTATCAAGAAAATCTTCCCAATCAGATTCCATTGCAGTCATTACAAGTTCTGATTTAAGTCCTAACATTAAGACTACTCTTGCTTGTTGTGGACTACATCCAAGTCTACGTAGAAGTTTATAGAAAAGTTCAGATGATTTATAAGCACTTCTAAGTATTAGTTTTGTAAACC
The DNA here is from genome assembly GCA_045113275.1 of Paludibacteraceae bacterium. Taxonomy (GTDB): domain Bacteria; phylum Bacteroidota; class Bacteroidia; order Bacteroidales; family Paludibacteraceae; genus UBA1181. The sequence continues at coordinate 31,207 of JBGUIU010000058.1, read as the reverse complement.
AATTAGCTTCATCATACCAATAAGGTTTGACAAAAGCAATAGACACTTCAATTCCTTTCTTTTTAAAGTAATCAATCCATCTAGTACTTTCTTGTGCAAAAGCATTTCTGTATATACCATTATTACGCACAGCTTCATTTAGAATAGCTCTATCAGAAATTATTCTAAAAGTAAATCTTTGTTCATGAAAGTCAGTAGGATTACAAAGATAATCTAGATCAGAATCTAAATTATTCTCAATTATCGTTCTATAATTAGTTGTAATATAAGCACAATCATTAGTATATTCTACTTTTGAAAATTGATTATGTATATAATTTTCAACTAGTCTTCTATGTTCAAAAGGAATTTTTAAATAAACAGTACCATGAGCAAGCATAGCCAGATGTTTACTTGCAATCATCCTATCTACAAAAATCTTAGCACTATCTTCTGTAATTCTATCTTCACTTTTATAGCAAGTTCTACCTGCTATTTCAATTTGTTTAAAAACTCCCTCAAGACCTTCTGCTTGAGGGAGATATTCTACTTTAGGGTTTACTAGTTTCATCTTTTATTGTTTTTATTAGTTCTTGTCTAAATTCTTCTTGAAATTTTACACTACCAAGAAATCCTGGAATTATAAAATCCTTATATACATCATCAGGTTTTGTTATTTCTTTTAAAGTTTCTTCTATTTGTTCTTGTGTTACATGGAAATCTTTAATATCAGGTATTTTAACATCAGATAAAAGACTTTCACCACAACCTTGAGGATGAAGTTCTTCATAATAAAACATTATTGTATCTTCAAGTTTATCAATAAGATTATCTGCATCACCATCCTTATAATAACAGTCAACTGCTTTTCTTATATCATGTATTATTTCTTCTGCATTCATTCCATCTCTTTATGTTTATATTCTGATTTTAATATTTCAACTCCTAAAAATCTACCTAAATGAAATGGAAATACATACCATCCTATAAATATAGCTAAAAGAAAAATAATAATTTTATTAACAATACTTGTTAAATTATATTTTTTATTTATTTCTTCTCCACGTTTATAAAAATAAGATGTTGATATAATCCAATAAATTATTAGTATTACTTTTAATATATTTAATTCTGTCATGTTAATCTTTATTAATTAATATTAATACTCTATTCTGTGTAACCACCCTCATCAATCACTTGTGGTTCTTCCACATCTGCTGTAAGATTAGGTAATTCATACCATTCTTTGTATTCATCAGTATAAATACTTTTATCTTTATCTAAAGTTAGAACACCAGCAGCTTCATATTTACTATTAGCGGCTACTATTATAAGTCCACCACTATAACTACCACTTCTTTTACTTGCAAATACTTTCATACTATTTAATTTTTTATTTTATAAAAATCGTTAATATCTATGTTAAAAATATCAAATAAATGATCAGCTATTTCTCTTGATTCTCGTTTGTTAAATTGAATATAAGAATCAATTATATAGACACTTCTGTTTTTATGAATACATGCTCTATACTTTTTGCCTAAAGCCATAAAGTCAACTGTCAATACATAAGCTTCATTTTCCCTATATTCAAAATTTAGAAAATCCTTGTCTTTTCCAAATGTTAGTATATGCTCTAACTTATCATGAACATACAAGTATTCTTCTTCTCTCATAATTGCTATATCTAATTTAATACTAGACTGCATGATTTCAGACATTTTAGGATATAGAACTTCATCTATTTTACCTGTTTTAACACTTGTAACTATAACGTGATCATATTGTTTACAATTAACTAATTTGTAAACATTAACTTTAGTTCCATCATTATTTACAAAACTATCAAGTTCAAGTACTTCACTTCCTTCACTTGTAACTAATCTAATCGTTTCACGATAATTTAATTCTTCTGCCATAATTCTTTTATTATATTGCTTAATTCGTAATCCATGGATTCTATTAATATACAATAACGTTCCTCCATCAAATCTTTGATTTGTTCATCATAACCACTTTTAGCATTTTTCCATGCTTTATAATCCTTTAGTAATTCAATTGCCAACCTTAAACTTTGGCTTAATTGTGCATGTTGACTTCTGTGCATCCACCTGTTCTGTCAGTTCATCTAAATAAGCCCACTTGACAACATTTGTTAGTTCAATGTCACCATTCCAAAACGTTTTGTCATTTGTGTGATAAAAAGCAACATCGTGATATACAGTATCTATTGTCTCCCACTTGCAAAGTAATTCCACTTGTTCATTTGGTTCTTCAGTTATGTCGTGCCATGCAATAGCATTACATGCTTGTACATATTGCTTAAGCTCTTTCTTCTCAGCATCCCACTCATATCTTGCTTCTTTAATCGTATGTGCTCTTACTCTATAGCTTTCCATAACTTAATCTATTAATTCAAATTCATATGCGTAAACAAATGGATTGCTCTTCCATGTGCCTTTACCGCTAATTTTATCTATTAGTGAAGCGAAGGCTTCACGAGGAGTGAAGAATTGTTTTTCTTTCCCATTGCATCTGTAAGCATATACAGCCCTACCATAAAGATTTTGAGTGATAATATCATCTCTGTAAGATATTCCCTCATTTATGCAATCATCGTCGCTGATTTCTTGAAGATACTCAACCTTTACATCTGTGATGCGAATGTGATGTGGCATCAGTTCCGCTTTAACGAACATTTTATTGTGCCAACCTGCCTTGCTACTAACCTTATCAATATTCTTGTCCCTACTTTGTTCAGGAATAGAATAATATATTTCTTCATAACTCTGTGCTATAGCTACCACCTCACCGACTTTATACGGAGAAACCGACATCAAATAATCTTTCTCTAGTATTAACTCTCTCATCCTCATGAGGTCAGCTTCATCCAACAATCGTTGTGGTATTACTCGACGTGTCATCGTTTTTCTTTTATCAAGAACCACTTTCTGTAATTCAAAGGGTTCATTAAACATTATTTTCTTCATATCTATTTTTTATTAATTAGTTTTTCACTTAACCATCTTCTTCACTTCACGAATGATTTTATTCTTATATCCAGGCGTTGTCTCTATCCAGTTGATATGATCCATCTTTGACAATGCACATATAAGCAACGGATTATGTATCACTACAATCAATTGAGTACGCTCCTTGTGAAATGAAAGTATGTCCTGTATGTCTTTAAGATTTTTGATAGACAAGTTTCTATCCGGCTCATCCAGGATTAATGTAAACTCGTCATTCTCATCTTTATCTATCTTATGATTGTGTACATACTCATTGTATTGAGGAAGCAAGTCTTTGAATTGTTCGTAGTCAAATGTTTTTTTTATATCATTTCCAAATGCTTTTTCAAACAACGATGAAATCATATCTACAGTCTTCTCTCCGTAAGATGAATGTACCTGTTCATAGAAATGAGCAAAATCACTCATGGTTTCTATTTCTTGTTTATTCCCCTTATCTTCTGATGATGACATATTGTATGTGTTCCTGTAATAATCTGCATATACATCCACACCTTTATATATTTCTTTGATATTTTCATCGATGATTTTATATTCTTTTATCAATCTATGAACATTATGATTGTATATTCCTCTTTCACAGCACTCATAGCCAACCATCAGATAGATACGTATCAGACTGAGAAGAGTGGACTTGCCACTTCCGTTTTCTCCAACGATAATGTTAACTCCTTTTTCAAACGTGAACTCCGTTCCGTTCTTAAACAAATCTGACACATAATGTAAAGGTGTGTCTTTGTTATCTCTGATTACAACCTTTGTTACCATAATTTATATAATCATTCAAATTCTATTAAAGGTTTTTTCCACTCTCCGCCATTAGAACGAATTAAAGCACTATTAGGACAATCAATATTTGCTTCAGATTCAAAATAAGCATAAGAATATTGTGCACAATTAAAATCATCACTTTTCCATTCCCTATGTTCTTCTGGACAATCTCTTAACCACCAAGCAAGTTCTTGGTTAGTCATCATACGATGTCTAATTGGAACTTTAAGAAAAAGGTCATTATCATCTTCTAATGGAGGATAGCGTTTTCCAGTTATACAATACCGAAGAGGAATTTCAAACTCTCCTTCTGAATCTGATAGTGTTATTAACCCAACTATTGGTAAGTTACCAAGAGCATCTGTACATATAATACGTACCTTTCTATCATCTCTTGTTACTATTTCAATACCTTCTTCATTAATTCGATTAATATCAAAAGGAATTTTATTATATTTAATTTCTTTTTCCATATCATTTAAGTAAATTACCTTTATTAATTATTTCTTTAACTACATCTTTTGCTTTGTCACATTGTTCAGCAATATCAGAATACTCTCTAATAAATCATCTTGCCATAGAAGAACAGATGATGTAAGAGTGCTTGTAAACGCACCTTGTAAAAGACTTTCAGTATTTTGCTAAAGCCCACAGGTCTTTAGCCTGTGGGCAGTTTACTTTTCTTTATCTTAATTTTACTTTCTTTAAGGTGTACTGATAATACTCTTCCATCATTTCACCTGAATTTTCATGTTGCCAAGTCACTCCTGTCCAACAAGTGGCATAGGACGGCTCATCACCTTTATGCCAATTTACTGATTTCTCGACATAAGCCCTTCTATTAAGTTGGGATTCAATCCACTCCTTGGCTTTTGTTCTTGTTTTAAAATTCTCTGTTCTGATAAGTTCAAACTTATCCTCCAAATCACCTCTGACAATATCTTTGTCATGATGATGCACTGTTACTTGATACATAGGCTTTAGTTTTTAATTTGATTAGTTTTACATTCTTCTTCAAGTTTTTTAAGATTTTCCTCTTTCTTTCTAAGAGAGTCTTTGAGAGTGTTGATTTCCTCTTTCAAATCATTAATCTTTATCTCATTGAATTTGTCATCATACATCATTTTGTTTCTTTTAACAACATCCTCAAATACATGCAAATTAGATCAACCATAATATTCTTGTTGAAATTAAGAGGATGCATTTCTGCACCCTCTAATTAATAATCACAAACTGAATTGTTCACTAAGGAACGATACCATTGCACGATTCTGTGGAAGAAGCGCAGGTATATCAGCTGAGTCAGCTTTGTACAGTTCCGTTGCCGTATTGTATAAATCCCATACTGATATGCGGTCATTGTCATACTGCTTCTTCAAGAGCATCTCTGTGAACAAATTGATCTGAGATGAGTTGAGAGGATATTGACGGTTCTCCCTGATCTCCTTGATGTGAGAATCACATTTCACGCGTATTGCTGTAAGCATTCCAATGATGACGAATATCTGTTCAGCTGTAAGCGTTATTGATTTCATCTGTTCGATCTTACTTCTTTCGTTTGTCATGGAGCGTTCAGCGTTTGTCATCCATTCGTCCACTCTTTCATATATTTCATCAAGAGTTGATCCATTGCCTCGACCCTGACCTTTCTCTGAGTATGTGGAGATGTAATGATTAGCATTAAGCATACACTGATTATGGCATATCTTCACCATATTTCCGAAGCCAACCTGGATTCCACCCTGATGAAAAGCAACTGCAAGGTTGGTTGTGTATGTGTCGTCATCAAAATCCTTGAGTCGGATGTTCGTGAACACACGACGAAGGATGTGGGCTTCAACTGCCTTTTCTCCCATCTGCTGTTCAACCTGAGGAAGGATGACTACACCCGGTGTATTTCTGTCTTTGTTCTGTGCAGCAAACATGTCGTATATCTCGACATCATAATTATGTTTGTTCGCTATTTCCGACAATCTCTCAATCAGTTCGTAGTGATATACTCCCTTGAGAGGATTTCCATACACATCGTTTTCCTTGTGTGTACGACGTAATTGATCTAAGCTTAATGTTTGAACTTTGTTCTTTTCGAAGTCGAGAAATGCGTTTGCATTCTCAATGACTAATGGATTGTTTGTACTCATAATAATAATAATTAGTGTGATTTTTTTTTTGTGTGATTTGTTAATTGCTAAGTGATCTTAGAATGTTGTATAATTCATCAATTGAGAGTTCTTCCAATGATTCGAAAACGTCATTCTCATATATCACGGATGGTTCTTCATTGATGATACATAGCTCTTTTATCAGAATGGAATCATTTGTGGAATGATATGCAAATGGCATATTGCCATGCTTAAATTTAAATTGAGGATATGATGACGCAATGAAACTGATGATTTTAGATCTTAGTTTCTGAATCTTATCAAGCATATCGTTCGGAGTTATGTTGTCCGTCCAACTTGTTTTGGGTGACGGAGATGACTCCAATGTATCACCATTCCTTGATAATCTTATCGTGTATTTTTCTGTGTCATCAGTACAAGTATCGTTATCTTTGTATGTCACCGATTCCAATGCAACTTGTCCTTTCTGATAAGTTTTTGACAACCATGATTGTACTTCTTTCCATTCAACATCATCATCTGTTTCAACGAAGATGTTTTTTCTTTGAGTTTCTATTATTGAAACTTCGAATGTTTTTTTCATAACTCCTTCTTCTCTTGATTATTTCTTTGATTTCGTCCAGCTTGAAGTTAGTATATAGAAGTTTATGGAACTCGAACTTGCTTATGCCGAACATCTGATAGATGTGTTCCATCTCCATGCCTTCAGCGTACAGCTCAATGATAAGCTTTACTGAAGGATATACTATTATTCTGCCGTCTCTTATAATCATATCAAGTTGGTTCTATTATAGTTTCCAATTCAGTATAATGCTGAAATTCATTTGCAAGATGAGCTGATTCTTTTTTGTACTTCTGAAGTTTCTTATCACTTTCTATTATGGAAGGATAATGATTTTCGAAATAGTCAAAGAATTTGTTTACAAACATTCTGTATTCATCCATCAATTCAAATGGTGTATAATGTTCAGAATCATTAAACATTTCATTCCAATCTGTATTCGGATAATCAACATCGTCGGAATCACTAACATAGACATTTGTCTTGATGGTGAAGTCTTTGTTAGTTCCGATCGTTTGTGTCACCTGAAGACTGAATGATCTTGGAATGTTTTCCTTTTCATTGTATGGTGCGAATGGATCGTTTGCTGCACCAGGAGGATAACCTCCAGTAGAATTGTAACTCATGATGATACTTTTTAGTTCAATAAATAATTTTAACAATACCATGTTGGAAAAAGTTTATGTTGTCTTTGATTTTCTTTTTCCATCCTGTGCTTTTATATATCTCAAAGACCTCTCCATTATCACATCTCTGCATTGTATAATGTAGATGTGACGGAAACCTACCGAGCCAGTCGTATACAATATCAAGCGGATTGCAATTATTGTAAGTGTAACTGTTTACATCTATTTCAGCACGTCCTTTTATTATCTCTTCCCTTGCTACATAGTAAGTGGTTTGTTCTTTGATAGTGTACAAATCATTTAAACTGAGGAACTCCTTTGATTTGACTATCATCGCTCCTTCAAAATTTATATATGTGCACTTCTTTGATATGTCGAAGAACGCTATTTCTATATGCTTTCCTATGTTATCATTGGAAAACTCTTTCACTGAAAACTCACTGATAACATGGTTTTCACCGTTCAATATGATTACTTTCATGACAGTTTTGTTTTAGTTTCACCATAAGTATCCACCTTTTATTTTCTTACATTTGATTACAATCTTAAAGTAATTGCAGCCGTCATGGTGATGCGCCTCCACATACACACCATTGCCGTCACAATACACCGCTGCACTATCACATTTGCCGAAGCATGCTATAATTGCACTTTCAAGATTATCGAAATCTCTTCTTTCTATCTCATGTCTTCCATCCCATAAGCCAAGAAATCCACGTACATAACAAGGAAGATTATAACTGCAAGACCTCAAGTTCTCCCAGAAATAATCACTTTCTTGTTCTAATTGGTCTGAAACCCAATTATAGAATTCGTTGTCTTCCTTTTCTTTTTGTGGTTCATCACTTCCAATATCAGATAAATACTCATTGTATTCTTCCAACGTAATTAAACGTTGGCTGTCGTAAATTAAATGTTTCATACTGTTATTTTTCTTTAGTGTGTAAGTTGTTCAAGCTGTTTGATTCTATCATTGATATACCATATAGCTTTTTTCAAATCTTCAATTTCTTTTTGTCTATCCTCCATGCTGGCATCTTTTTTTAAGCCTGCTCTCCACAAGTATTTGATGGCATTACCTATTGCAAAACAATAGTGTCTTGTTATCTCAATACATTCAATACCTGACGGATGTGATGTGTACCATTCAGGATGGTTCACGTTATCTGTATTCTGTGCCATAATATTATTTATTAAAATGCGTGTAAATAAAAATTTCCATTTTGAATCGCTCTTCCGATGTTTGACTCTTTAAGTTCTTCCAAAGTTAATGAATATTCCGAACCGTCGATCTCATTAAGGATCCAAAATTTGTCATTCATTTTCATTATTGTTCTAGATGAATGAAGAAAACCATTGCGAATGCAATAGTCTGAGCAACCTTTATCTATACATGATATAAGATGCTCGATACTTGTAATTCTAGTGTATTGAGACATATAAATGATTGTCAAAGTTCAACATTAAATTTTCTCAGTGTATCTTCTACATCATTCGAAATCTTATGAGAAGACTGAATCATATCTGCTGTGGTTTCTCCGAGCTTATAACGCTCTTGTCTTTCCCTTACCTCGTCCTCGACAACAAGTTCAACTGCATGGAAAAATGTGTCCATTTCAAGGTAGTTTGAGCATAACATTGCTTTGCTCATTCCTTCTAATAGTTCTTTGTTAATACTTTTCATCGTGAATTTTTTTTTAGTTAAACATCAATTAGTGGGCCGGACGGACTCGAACCGCCTTCATTCCTTTCAGCCCCGTGTTAGCTCGCTTGTCCGTCACGGATTCACGAGCCTAGAAAACTAGATTTGAAAACTATTAACACCTAAATTTAATAAATGGCTTATTTTTTAAAATGGTGCGTCACAATCTTTGCATTGCCTGTTGAAGTCAATGTAGATTAGCCAACCAAAGAGATAGAGTTGGAAACCTCGCACTCTATTACCACGTTCTTCATGCAGTGAGCAAGCGCAGTGGCTGAATCCGCTGTCTCTGAATCTGTGCAAGGATTTCGTTACTTTAATCTTCATCGTCTCCTCCTTCCTTCACTTTCTCGTACATCCACGCACTCTTTATTTTGAGTGTCTTCTCCAGTCCCGACTCCTGTTCCATTCTGATTTTTAATCTGTCTCTTTGTCATTTTTCTTCCTCCCATTTAGTTTCTTTAATAATATTAATCAATCTCTCATAAACTGGGTTTCTCCACGCACTGAGTGCGTATGCTCTTGCATAAGGAGAATAATGATACCAGTTTTTAGCAAGGTGTTCCTCTGCTGATTCCTTCGTAAGAAAACCAGTCGTGTCACGACATATATACTCTTCCAATTTGGCTTCATACATGGATATATTGGAATCATATTTATAGAAATTAACACAGTTCTCATCTAACACATCAAGAAGCTCATCTGTACTAGAACAATCGACAATCTTATCATATAGATTAGCAAGGAAATCATCGTCCTCAGATTTACATTCCCAATCATCAATTACATGGTGGGCAAAGTCTTTCAAATCATAATCATGGTCATCATAACCGACTCTAAGTGTTTCACCGCATCCTTCTGCTGCTACAATCCAATGTTTATCCATGATGCACCAAACTGGATTCCTTGTTGCGCAGTTGTCTTGCGTGTTCAATTCATGCGCAAGCTCTATTAGAAATTGTTTATCTTCCTGTTTCATTGCTTCCTTTCTTTATTAATTCGACTTCGATAGGTTCGTCCTCCCATTTGAGGTCGGGGAATTTTCTTTTATCTATTATGATATATATCTCAAAAGAATCTATCCAACCATTAGTGATTCTCTTTGGTTTCTCATAAGGAAAAACACATAGAGTTCCATATTTATCTCTAGCTACCTACATATCTAGTCCCTCCTATTTAGTGTTTAATTTTTGGTTGATGAAGTAAACTATATCGTTTATGTCGATAGTGTAACCATTCGCATCTGTGATGTCGAACTGACTGAGATTCGTCCTTATCCAAGTAGTGACTTCACGCAAGATCTCTTCCCTCTCAATCATACAAGCGGACTCAGCATCATCGACTGTGAGCCACCATGAGTAGATGCTATTATTAGTAATAGGTGACACAAGTTCATTGCTACAATGCTTCGTGCAGTCAGTGATGTACTGCTTTGCTTTACTACTAATCTTCATCATAATTCCTCCTTTGCTTTCGTTAGTTCAAGAATAATCTCATGAATCTCTATTTTCCCAAGTAATATTCCTTTGTCATAAAGTACACCGAATATTCTGTTTTCAATATCATTCTTCATCTTCTCTTCTCTTTTCTCCGCCCATCTTTGCCAATGCTTGCGTATTACGTCTCTGTCCCGCACCGCCTGCGCATCCTTCCATTCCATCGCCTCCATGCAGGCAAGATACATCGCATTGTATTCCTTGTTGTCTTTGTTTTCACATAAGCGTCCGCAGATGTCCGCTGCCATTTCTTCGTTTTTCATACTTGTTTCCTCCTATTTAACATTTAGTTTTCGATTGATAAAGTGAACTATGTCATTCATGTCAAAGTCATGTCAAAGGTGTGTCTATTCGCATTTTAAAAATCAACGCTTGGATCCAGTGACAGCTCACCGATCGGTGACATCTCCCAGTCGCTGCAGCATTCATCTACGAAATGAGAGAACGGTTTTATCTTGCACTTGACAAGGAAATATTGTCCGGTACATGACAGCTCATGAGGACAGTATGCGTTTGTACAGTTGACACATTTCCTCACGAATGTATCTTTATCTTCTTCTTTGACAACCATTACAAGTCCTTTTCTGTTGTTTGCCACTTTACTTGCTTTCATACTATTTTTAGATTAAGTTTATCGTTAACCATTTCAATGAACTTCTGTCTTCCGAATACTTTGTAGTAATCTGAAATATCCTTTCCTCCTTCGAACTTATCCAGATTGAACCTTTCAAAGCCTGTTGTTTTACACATTGCAGACTCTCCGTTCCTGCCTGTGGAGTCCGTATCGAAACAGACAACAACTCTTTTGAACCTTTCCTTCAAACTCATGACTGCCGACGGGCTCATCATTATAGGCTTGACCGTTTCCGACTGTGGAGCTATTGCAGGTATGCCTGTATTGCATCTGACACATAGCGAGTCCTTTACACTTGAACATATCATGACGATATCTCCTTTCTCCGGAAGAGTAGTCCATAGCTGTATCACATCTCCTGGATGCGTTGATCTCCACTTCCATTTCTTGTCCTTCACAAGAGGCTGGTAAGTCTTGATAGTCTCAATGCCGTCCTTGAATTCATGATAAGCATAGGCACACTTATCTGTGCTGTATGTTATCTTCTTGGTCGGATACTGATATGTTATAGCTGATATAGCTCTCACACCGCTTAATATCAGTGTTGCTATATCTATTCCGTATGACATCCAGTACACTACATCGCAGTCTTCGAACTCCCTTTCCTTTGTTGTCATCACATACTTCAGTTCCGTCTTTACGGACCTTGTTATCTTCTTCCATTCGGAAGGCTTGCCCATGTCACTCAATATCTTTTCCCTTATTGACTTAGTATCCTTTTCATCAATGCCTAGATATTTAGCCACCAGCTTTATCAGTCCCATGGTTTCGCCTGTTGAGAAATCATGAAACATTATGGATCCGTTCTTCATGTACAATGCACATGACGGATTCTTATCCTCACGTATCGGTGAGTTTAGTTTATGTGGAAGTCTTGTGACATTGAAGTAATGATGTGCGATAGACATCTGGTCCATATCAGAAAGTCTGATTCCTGTTAAAGTGGTAATGTTTCTATTTATCATGGCTATGAAAAAGAAGCACCGCAACCATTAGAGATTGCGATGCCGGTTAATTGTTAGAATGGAATATTAGGATCCTTTGATTTGGAATCCTCTGACTCTAGTCTTTTTAGGCTTGCTGTCTGTGCAGGAGCGCTTTTGAACAACTCATCTGAATTCACTTCTTTAAGTTCGTCAAACGAGAACTTGTTCATATCAGTGCAGGCTTTCTGACATTGCCTTGTCATGTAAGCGATTGATTTCTTGCCTGACTCAGTGTTCGGATTGACTCTCCATGTACACAGATCAGGATTGATTTCCTGGTACATGTTAGTGTAAGTGATAGTGTCACCGTCCTTCTGTACGGTTCTCTCACTCTTTCTTACTCCGATTGCCATTGTGAACACCTGACCTTCATCTATGATGGCCTTGGCATCGTTCTCAAGTTCGGAGAAATTACCGTTCAGAAGATCCAGCATATTGAATCTGATCTCATCGTCAAAGGTTGCATTGTATGCGATTTTGAGGAATCTCTTCAGCTTAGCCTCACCTTCAAATGCAGGTCTTGCGAAAGGCTTTCCGTCCTTCACCCATTTCATCTTGCTATTTTTAGGTGTGGTCTTGTTATTGATCTCATCCTCAGAGAGCCATGCATTGTTACCACATCCATCAATATACTCGATGGTGTTTGATTTGGACTTTCTTCCTTGAATCTTCTTTACAAAGAAATTGATTCGGAAAACTTTGTCCTTCAACGGACATTCACTCTCAACCTTTACTACTAATGAAGGCATGATATATCCTCCATTCTTGTCGTCAACCTTGTACTTAGGAACTGTAGCGTTCTCTCCGAACAATTCCTTTGTTGCCTTCTCGTCAGGATTGAATGCCACAACCTTGACATCAACCCTTCCTATGTAACTCTTGTACTCTACTGATGATGATTCAGCATTACTGCTCTGTTGTTTTTCTGATTTCTGTATCATATCTTTTATTTTTTAAAAACTACATCCACTTAATTTACTTTTCTCCATATTATAAGTATTCTTATAATCAATGTTGGTTTGGAGTGCCTTGTTGTTATCCCACAATTTGTCGATCTCCTCGACTGTCTTCGCCTTTTTCAGCTCGAATATGGCTGCCGGAAGTTTCTTCATCAGTTCCTTGACCTCATTCTCCGGAGCATCCTCGCCATCATAGACATACAATCCTATACCGAACATCGCTATGGTCTTCACAAGACATCTCATAATCGCCGTGTTCCAGTCGAACATGGTAGCTGGGTTGACCACAATGTCCTTGTTCTTAGTTGGGATTGTGTAAGCCTCAGACTTCATCGCACGGTTCTGATAGTCCATGACAGGAAGATACATCCTGTGCGTAAGCCCTGATATCGTAACCTCAGTGGCAACTAAATACCCAAGCTTCTCATCATTGAAATACGGTCTACTGATACCGTCAGTACCTGTGAACTCGATGATCTTGAAGTTGGCGTTGGGATCCTCCTTTTTAGCAAGTGCCCATGCCCTGCTCCATTTCAGATAAGACAATGTTACGCCGTTGCTTTCCTTCTCGTCAACCCATTCATTAACGTTGATGTTGTACAGTCTTTCAAACATTGACTGTTCTTCAACCTTCTGTTCTTTCTTTTCTGCCATATCTTAATTTTTAAAATTCGTTGTTGAGAAATTTGTTTGTCTGCTGTGTAAAGTAGTCCACCCGATTTTCAGGCTCCACTGTTCCGCAGTGATGACAGTCAGCATCTTCATCGTTTTGCTGTTCAGACTGAGCCTGCTCCTGCTCCTCATCTTCTTTCGTTCCTGACTCATCACTTGATTTATCCTTCACAATTTCTGAAGAATCTTCATCACCATTGAATGATATGGACCCGTTCTCATTTTCATGACAGAAGTACATACTTGAATGACCGTAGTATTTTACAATCACGGCTTCAATGTCATCAATCCTCTCCATGTTTTTCTGGATCTTTTCACTGATAATCTTCTTGTCATCCTCAGCCTTTTTGCTGATGGTTTCAATCTGCTTTACCAAAGTCTCATCAACTTTTTCAATTGCCTGTTTAAGCTTGGCGATGTCTTTCGATATCCTCAGCACACTTTGAAATGTTCTCTTGATTTCAGCCTTCTGAAACCTGTTGAATGACTCTTTTTTCTCAATCATTTCTTTAAGTTTTTAGTTAAACAAATTTACACAAATTTATCTAGCAAGTCGAATCCTTGCTGTTCTTCTTTCTTCTCTTTGCCAAGTTCTTTGTCCTCAAGATATTTGAGCAACGATGACTTGTACTCGATGTCTCCGTCCACACCTTTCTGATTTTTCCATATGAAATACTTGAGTGATTCCATACCGCTACGTTCATGACCGTCATCATTGTCATTGAGATATCTTCTGGCTGCGTCGATGAAATCATCCTCAGAGAACTTTCCATTCGAATCGTATTTCTGAAGGAAGGAGTTAAGTCGTCTCTCTATGATTCCAGTACCATCCGTCCATGCAAACGACACTTTCTGTCCTCTTCTATCAGTGAACTTCTGACTGCCTGACGGCCACATGGACTTCATTGTCTCTGCAATCTTGGAGGTGTTCACATTTCCTCCCTTCGACAGCTCGTCAAATGCTTTCTGAGTGAGGCCATGGATGTTAATATAGCCGTTCTCAACCAGATCATTCCACATCTGATTATCGAATAAGGCCAAAAACTTTTTCTGTTTTGCGTTAAGCATTTTTCTTCTCTTTTAAAGTTTAATAAAAAAGCTGTGTCAAGATTCACCGTGGTATTACCCATATCATCGAACAGACTTCTCTGTTCGTACTCACGGTTCTGTCTCTCATTCTCGCTCATCATTTCGTCACGGAGTCTCTTCTTTCGGTTGAGATACCATGAGAACGTATATCTGCTCTCCATTTCAGGATCATCCGGCTTAGGAAGTTCCTCGAACCATCCTGCCTGACCAAGAAATCCTAACGGAAGTATGCTTCCAGGCGTACCGTTTCTGTTCACCATCATAGTGACGAAGCGCACGTTATCCTTCAGCCTATCTATGTCGTATCCTCCGTAGTCGGATATGTTATTGGATGCAGGCGAGTAGACACCGAACATATAGACAGTGTCACGCGACGGATACTTCGAATCGGCAAGATTACTCTTCGTCGGCATTCCCTTGTTTCGCTTGAGCGACTCATTGCTCTCCTGGTCGAAGTTCTGCTGCTGGACGAACGACACTATGCACTTCATATCACGTCTGAAGTTAATCATCAGGACCTTGCTCAGTTCGTCTATGCTCTGCTTGAGACTCTTGCCAGGGAACTCGCTGATCAGTGAGATGTGGTCGATGTTGATGATGAAGTACATCAACGGGTCATGCCATGTCGTCTCCTCAATTTCCTGATGCTCAGCTATCATATCATAATAACTGTCTGAAAGTTCATCGCCACTATACAGTTTGTCGTCACCCTTGAACCGTATGTCGGCGTTATCCTTCACGAATTTCCAGCACTTGTCGATTATCTTCTTCGGGTTTGTCACCGTATGCACCTCCAAGTGTTCGCTATAGAACCTTTCGAACTTCATATATCTCTCACTGTCGAGCCTGTTGAGCAGCTCCTCACTGACAGGCTCCCTTGTCGACTCCAGCTTATGTTTGCCGACAAGGTCGCCGTCAAGGAGGTAGAAGAGGAACCGGAAGTAACGGCTGTCCAGATCCCTCTCGCTCTCCTCCAACAGGAAGTCGATAATGTGAAGATGGCATTTATCCGGATTATCCATAGCGAACCTGAGCGAGTTGAACTTCACAAGGAAATTCGTGAACTGGCTCTTGGCCCCCTTCGTAGCGGCCGTTACGACTATGCCGTCCCCCATCATGAGACCCGGAAAGTCTTCAGAGAACCTATCGAACGGGGACAGTATGCAGTTACAGCCACCATCAAGCAAGTTCTGTCTTCTGGTTCTGAGATATTTCTTTGTCCTGTCTATGTTCATTTTCTATTTATTATAAATCAGACGAAAAAACCAACGGGTCTTTAGCCAGTTGGATGAATTGTCTGCCTACAGTTAAACTATGTTAAACAATTTTGGGTTCACATGATTATTGCTATCTTTGCATCGTCATCGAAAACCAAGATGACCTCGGCAGGGACTGTCGAGTACACCGGTGGAGACGATGTAAGACTACTCCTAAAAAGAGAATAGCAATTGTCTGCGAAGCCGGAAGCCTACAGGTCTTTAGCCTATGGGTGGTTCACAAATCAAATGTATAATCATCAACATCATCCCCATGATACACTATGCATACCTGATACCTTCCATCTGATGTACTAAACACTGAGATTGTTACAAGACCATCGGCACCTCTGGAACCTTGTTCGAAGAATGCTGTCAGCTTGGAAGTGCCGTTGTCGAAATCACGCTTGGTTACATTAGACGGATCGTCCCACACCATGAGATGATATAATGTTTTACTAGAATACAGTTTGACATAGTATTGGTAAAAGGCAACGGCACTATTCCAATCAATATCGTATGATTGAACAGGAATAAATGTTACCCATTTAACTGTATTCTTCCAATTGCTTGCTATAGATGCATAGCATTCCCATTTGTTGAACTCACCTTTCAGCAAAGTGCAATCAGAATTCACACAGTTGAAACCGCCATTTATCTGAAGTGAGTTCTGACACATGACCTTTGTGCCATTAAGCTTATGACCATACAGAGACGCAGCTGCATTTATCTGTATGCACATAAGAAGCATTGATATAAAGATTATTATTCTCTTCATAAATCCTCCTTTATCATTTATTCAACTGAACTATCCATCTTCTTGTAAAGCAATCCGTCCGGCGCCATACATATCTCAATATCCAAATCATAATATGCCTGATCAGGAACATCCAATTTATGATCTCCAGGATCACCATAAGGATCAATGATGCTCTTGCCATCTGTATTAATGGCGTAAATACAATTATCAATTTCATACAAATTTACTCCTGATTTACATAACTTCTTGTATGCATCTTTGAAATTCTCCAAAGCCTTTCTCTGTTTATCATCAAAGTCAAAATCCTTATGCTGTCCACCTATGATGTCAACGGATCCGTCTTCATAGTTGACAACCTTTCTTTCGTTGTAATACTCTAGTTCTTCAATTGATCTATAGTAGGTTACTGTATTGAATGTCGTCACCCAGACATCCCATGGTTGTTCCATAAACAATATTTTCTTGACTGGAATCATTGATGACGTGCGTACCTCCATACCATCAAGCCAGTATAATGGACCTTTGATGCACAGTTCCCCATTCTCATCAATAACCATTATGACTTTGATTTTGTATTCGATAGGCCTTGAAATGAATGCAACACCATGTGCTTCTACTAGCTTAGAAAGACTGAACTTTTCTGTCATATGTTCGTCCAAGTAGAGTTGCTTGTCATCATAGAGTTCCACAATCTCGTCATCATTTGTACAAACTTTGGCTACCATGTGTCCTAATTCATTGAAGTTAAATTCCAGAACCTTAACTTGCTCAATAGTTCCAGCATTATCAAAATATAAATATTGCATAATTCTTCTGTTAGTTGTTAATTAAATCTTTAATGTAATATCTTACGGCTGTTCTGCCGCTTTTACTTACGGATTCTGAAAAGAATCCAACACCTTTCGGGCTGTCAACAGGCTCAACTGTCCTGATGATTCTGTGATCAGATCCCCTGCCGGTTGACTCATGATAGAATGTATTCCTATCTAATGATAAAGTTCCTGACATGCTAAGTCTCAGTCCGTCTTTGTACACCCATCCGGGCACTTCGCCTTTGAAGACTATATAGAGCTTGCTGCCCTTTCTGCCTCCGTCGAAATAGAGGCGTTCATTTTCATTCAGCCAGTCTCTTTCCATGACCAGCATCTGTTTCTTACCTTCTTTTTCCATTACCAAATTTAGAAATTATAACTCCCCTTCCAGGAGAATAAACATACTGATATGAATTCTGGAGACATCTTAGTACATATCTTCCGACAACGGAATCACCTATCAGTTCCCTGTCGGATTCCCAGCTGTACCTTGTCTCCTTGTCGGTGAACAGCCTTGTCTCGTTACCGAAGATATACTCGAGGTTCCTAGTGCTCAGCTCATCGCATTCCATGCACTCTTCCTTTACAGGGATGCCTGTGAGCAGCTCATCGTCCGCCATGTATGTGACTATGGCGAACAACGATACTGCGAATATGAGCAGAATGTGCGGACCAGGACCTCTTGAAAGCCTGCCTGTGATATACGACAGGACGATCAGAACCGCCGTGACCGCTATCATATTTTTCTTATTGGATCACAGCTAATCATTTCACCTCCGAATGAATATTTCCGATGGGAGACACGCATTCTTTTTCCTGCAATAATCTTCTCAGTTACTTCTTTGCTGATTGGTGTCGTTTTGCAGACTGTTTCTCTAATCAACTTTTCCATGACATTTAAATACTTGTTATTCGGCCGATGGCCGGATGCCTCTCAAGTCCGACCCTTGAATCGGGAACAGAGACATCTTTATGTTAGAAATTAATTCAATAAAAACCTGAGCACGTTTCACAACGGACCCAGGCAGAAGAAATATTTATCAAATCAAAAAGAGTTTTCTCGACAAAAATAATAAAAACCGGGCACGTTTCACAACGGACCCGGAAAAATTAACCAAAGAAAAAAATACTTTAAAAAATTTAAATAAATATGTAATCAGTTCCCTTTTCAAAACAGTAGGACTTTCGCAAGGGCTGCTGTTGAGCTACAAAGTATTGAAAATAAATTAAACAATTAATTAACTAAAAAATAATAGGATCTTGCCACACTATGTTACCATAGCCAACCAATAATATTAGTTGTTGTGGTCTGGAATACATCATAACCATATTGAAACTCTTGCAAGAAATGAATATATACTACTCACACTTTTCCCTAGCGTTACCTATTACTGGGTGTACCTTATTCTCTCATATATACCCATAATTTCAACTTAGGTCTCTCCTCTATCACCTTAAAAGGTGGTTTACTCGCTAAATAAAATTGGTGAAATGTGTTTTAGTATCTTGAAACTTTGAATGAGAAAAGCAATCAAAATTAGGATGTTTATCCTTAATAAGATTTAAAAACTTTCTTGCAGATTTTGTACCACATCTGATTGAAAAAAGTCCTTTATCTTTTTTAATAGTAAATCTCAATCCAAATTGTAAAAGCTTATTAATTAATCTGTTACATTCGTCTATGTCGCCACATACTGATATGGTTAAATCAAAAGCATGAATTTCGCCATTTCTTTTCTTTGCTACTAAACTTCCATCATCCATATAAAGAACTGCAAAACAAAATATATCCATAGAATCAACTATCTCTTGAGAATAGTATTTTTCCCCTTTTAACCCATAAAGTTTCTCTTTAATCTCTTTTAGGTCTTTATTATTCTGTTTATTTGTTTTTGTATGAATTCTATATGAAGGGTAGCCTCTGTTATTAAATAACTGAGGTAAAGAACATGGAATTTCTTTATTTATTAATGAATATTTCCATTCAATATATTCTTTTTGTTGGGCGCAATGGACAATTTGTAGTATGTAATCTTTTCCTATTGTCCCATCTCCAAGACAAAATGCCAATAACTTTGTGTTCATAAAAATTTCACCAATTATTTAACTTTCAACACTCTCTACACATTTATGAGGCTGTTACCTTCTACACCTATCACCACATAGCGTGCTTGTAACATTTCATTGGTTCACCTCAATTTAGCTCGGTATTATCCTTAAACATTATTGGTTAGTTGTTCTTATTAAGTAGGTGGTTGATTTCTTAGTTTTCTATCTTCAAGTTCCGGATAAATGGCTTAGGATGCTTTTGGTTATTACATCTACCACAACATTCGCTATGAATTACGTGTTAAAAACACAACTTAATCCCCTGTGACAACACATATTTTTCCATTAGGGGATACTTGGTCTTACAAGTTTACTACTCAATAAGAACTTCGTCTGAATATAGTGAGTTTAGGCCAGCATAACTGCAACACCTTGATCCCTCACGCATTTATGGCTGCTTCAGACGAAAGAACTTCCACCGAATTAGGGAGATTCTACTATGGGATTTCTCGCCATAGCACCCATCTTTTCAAAGACCTTTTAAAACGCAGGGTCCGAAACATATCTATGATGCACGAACCCTGAAGCTCACTCTAACTATAGAGGAGACGATACAAATATAAGATTTTATCTTTTCTTTGTAAAGAACCTTATGATTTTACCACATTTGGTAGTATAATCAACATCAAACTTTGAACAGCACATAAAAGAAATAACCATTATCAAAGAGGTTACATTAATGACAGGGCAAAACGCTGCTACTAATACAAGAATCCATCTTATGATCGTCATCTCATTAGTTCCAAACAAGTATATTCCCCACAATATTATGGACAATATACAAGGGAGAACTATCCCAATAAAAGCAGTCATACTTACTTCAAATTTAGCATCGTCATGCCATTGTTGCCTGCTTGGTATGTTGGCAACTTACCATCCCACTTCTCGATCCAGTCCTCCTGTACTATCATTGGGGATAATGAAGCGGCAATCGTTTTATTGTAATATGCTTCAGCATCAGCTTTAATCTTCATCGCTTTAGCTGCACCTTCAGCTTTTGCAATGGCAATCTTTGCATTCGCCTCTGCCTCTTTCACCTGGTTCTCTGCCTTTAATGCTGACTGGATAGCTGCATTCTTAGCCTCTATCATGGTAGATAGAGACTTCGGAGGTATAATCTGTGAGGTAAATTCGTTTACTATAAAGCCCTCTTTTGCCAATGAAGAATCTAACATCACTCTTACTTCTCCTTCAAACCTAGCTCTATTAGACATTAATGAATCCGATGTATATTTGTTTGCCGTTACACGATATGCGTCATAAATTATTGTGCGCATGTAACCTTCCTCTATATCCGGAAGGCCTACCCTGTATTTCTTGAATATCTGTGTAGCCTTACTCTTGTCCAAGTAGTAAGCCAAGTTTGGATCCATTGTAAAAGCCGCTGCATCCTTGGTTGTCACAATGAAAGGTTCGTAATCCTTTCGTTGTATGTATACGGGATACGTATACACGCTGGTTGTAAAAGGATTATACACATTCCATCCACTACACTGAGTGGCAATTAGCTCTCCCTGCTCATCAACGGAGAATTTTTTGAACTTGATTCCAACCTCTCCGGAATCTACAGTTGTGCAAGAAACCATGCTTACAATAAGCAATAATAAATAATAAAATCTACGTCTCATTTTGTTCTTATTTTAATTGTTAATAATGTTTTTAAATTAAATGCTGAAACAAACTTCACCGGCCGGCAGTAGCATAGTGATTCAGCCCTTATCTTATAAGCTTTCCTCCGGGACCCCCGGAGCATTAGGACTTAACTTGTTTCAGCGTTGCAAAGCTACAAAATTTTGTTTATCATTCTCTCATAATATGCCAATTCTTTTTTGCATTTGGCTATATCAATCATGACAGAACGATATCTTTTCTCGGCATTGAACACGTCGATCCATTTGGTTTCATTCTTCGGATCCTTAAAAGAGACAAACCTTATCAGGTTATCAAGATATTCATCATTGATATCTCTTAGTTTGAAGTGTTCTCCGTGCCTCGTTATCCAGTCAGGATACTTATCCCTTCTGGATTCATACTCAGCCTTCCAACTTTCCAGGTCATCCAAGCTGATACTAATGTCAGCAAACATTGCCGTTAGATGGTCGATAGCCTCGTTCATTTGATCAACTCTTTTTTTGGTATATTCCATGCCCTCCTCAATCTCTCTACTCTTATATTGAAATCACTAAGAGCTCTTTTATAATCTGCATCATAAACTAATTTGCTTCTTTTATACCTGATATTAGATATATACACAGGTATTACAAAAGCGTTGGGTATTGAGTAATAAGTTTCATTACATTCATAAGTTATAGAAAAACTCCAAGAAGTATATAATATAGCTTCATCATTACCAGATGCTTTTATATCATCTACTGATATACTTATATCAGGCAAGTATAAAGATTCTAACCTCTTTGTTTCTCTGCATTTGATATATCCCATATCTTCAGCAGTAATAGTATCCTCTGAGCAGGATACTAAGGACAATAGTCCTACTATTAATACAATTAATCTCTTCATATTTTTTCTTTGTTTAAATTAGCTTTTTATTTAATAATCATAGTCTCCCATGCACCAGTACGCTTCATCCAGACAGTCATCCATATCCTGCATGTCATGGCATCTTACCACGAACTCATCCAGTACCATTCTGTCATCATCATCAAGATCAACTGTCTCACATGGGAAGGGAAGTATTCCTCCCTTTTCTTTGCCGTCATACTTAACACTCAGGATTCCGACATATTTGCATTTCATATCTTCATCCTTCTGTACGAAACACCACTCAGTCTCGCCTTCATACTCAACCTCGTAGTATTTATATCTCTCATCGTGCGGGACAGACTTCAATTCAGACCCGTCAATCTCTTTTATTTTAGTTCTCATTCTATTTATCATCTTTTATCTCCTTTCTTTCTTACGGTCCATCACTTCCTGAACTATCTCTTTGAACTCACCAGACTCATGTATCACTCCATCAGAATCCAAATAGAATCCTCTTCTCAGTATCTCTTCTCTCTCTCCAACATTCTCCATCTTCATTACTTCTTTGTAGTCCTCATAACATTCCATGTCAGAGTATCTTTTATCATCCCTTTCATGAAACAAGACTACCAGCATCACTAATACCAGCAACGCCGACCAGATTTTTATTCTAATTCTCGCCATATCTCTTTTCTTTTTTTTTATTTTTTTTTCTTTTCTTTATTTTCTTTTCTTTTTCTTTACCAATCTGTGCCAACTTCTTATTTCTTTTCATCCATTCCTCAATATCTATTTATTTATCTTATCCTTTCTTTCAGTCTTTTCAGGAAAGAGAGGGATAGTCTTTTCTTTTCTTCTTTCTTCTTCCTTTCCTCTTCTTTTCTTCTTCAGAAAAATCTTCTACTCTTTTATTCTTTCTCTAGAATCTTTTTCTTTTCTTTCTACTGAGAGCTAGTCCTTCTTACGCACGCGCACGCGTATCGCGCGTTCTCTCTTCGGGGGACTCTCTTTCTTTATTTCTTTCTTTTATTTATTTTCTTTCTTTCTTTTTATGTTACTTTTTCTTTCTTTCTTTTCTTTGTTTTCTTTGTTTTTTCTTTCTCTCCCCCTCTTCTCTCTTAAAACGGGGTTGTGAAAGGTGAATAAGATTGAAAGAAAAAAAATAAAAAAAGAAACGGGTTGCCTTCACAGGTTTCCCGTTCTTCGCGTTTTGAATTTATTAAATAGTAACAAGCGGAGGTGGTTCCCTCACGGGTTATGTCCTCCAGGAATGGCGTCGGGCGGCCAAGTTCAAACAAGAAACCGCCCGAAAAGTAAAATTGGTTTCTTATGTTGGCTGCAAAATTAATTATTTTTTTATTAATTCAAACGGCGGATGACATTCCATCACCGTTATTGATTTTCCGAATCTCTCACCTATCCCGTCGTCAAATAGATAATAATTTCGAGATTTGATCGTTACGGACCATGATGATTCATGTTCCGACACGTCTGATGGAATACCCAGCTTACTGCTTAATGCGAACTGGAAAGCTTCTGCTTCGACCCACTTTTTAAAGGTGGCCTTGTCGACGTCCAGTTCGGCATAAGTTATGTTGAACCTTGCAGCTGGTGTGTTGGGTCCCCATATCCTGATGTCATACTCAGGATAGTTTTTAATAACATTCTCCATAAAAACTTTTCTTTTTAATTCGTAATCCCGTGGCAAACCGATACATGCCCGATTTGCTATCAAATTTTAATTCTGCCGGCATTTCACCCCGTCGGTGGTATAATTACACATCCCGATAGGAAAAACGCCGTCAGAAGGGCTCTATTCAAATCAAGACACCTCGACCTTGATGAACTTGAACGAGAACCCATCCGGAAGAACCCTCGTTCCTTCCGCAAGTCTGCCACCCTGTAACTGAGCGATGTAAGCCACATCACCCTTATTAAGAGTGACGTTTATGCGATTCATCTCTACACCAAGGACTGCTGCTGTATCAGCATGACCTATGGCGCTTGTCAATCCTTGAGGAAGTTCGCTGACTTCCGTAAACTTTACAGTGCATGGGCATTCAACCATCTGTAGGCTGAATGCATTAAGCAAAAATGTCTTTCTCATCTTTAAAAAAAAATATTCTACGAAATACCTGCCGCACCAGAATAATATTCTGGAAGCCTGCATGCGCGGATGCGAGCTTCCTTTTTTTAGTTTCTTAGAAAAAAAAGACACCACGACTAATCAATGCTCGCGGTGCCTTACATGGTACGGGGACTAAGCCCGGTTGCAACTTGCCATGCTCGTGCGCTGTTCTATGGTGGAGCACCTACTCATCAACAGGTCGGCTAGCTCCTGCGACTTTCATTCCTGCCTTTACACACAATTGTACTTTTCCCCGGGAAAGTACCCAACCCTGCGGGACTCACGTCGGTTTATCAAAGAGAAACTTATTCCGACTGCCTCATCCTGCCTGACACTTCGCATTACTGCTATGCAAGCCTCATCGCCTGAAACCTGCACGAACCTTTGCTCCCTTCACGTATTCCTTACGGGTTCCGTTTTGGAGGGACTCTATGTCATTAATACTTTCGTATATATTCATGCTACTACCCAGCTTTCACTGGTTACTCTTTCGTTATGACAACTCTCCATGTCCGAGGACTTAGGATTCTTTGCACTTACGAGGCCAGTCCCATAACCGACCGCCTACCGATGACGATTAACTCATCGGCTGTTGTTTGAAGGTTTTAGTTTATCTTACCCACAACTTAACAGTTCCCTCATCGTTTCGCCTCCGTTCTGTCCACCGGAACTGATAATCTTCAGACAGATACGTGTGTGTTTACGGCTTGTATTGGACTTATGTGAATGTGAATTTCGCCTGCGTTTATCGTCCAACAGGCATAGACGGCAGGATGTCCCGTGTGATAAAGCACACAAACTCACATGGGGCCTGCAAAGCATTTCAGTTTATGTAGAACAATCAACGGACGTTCCTCATCGAGTGCTCACGGGACACTCACCTAGGATGCTTTGATCCTATTCGCACCTCTTAACGACGGACTAGGTGCTAGATATTTTGAATTACTTATTGATGTGATGAGCCCCGAAGCGGGGGCAACCTATGCCATATAACCACTAAGAGTGGGGTCAGTTTTGCGTCATGACCAGGACGACCAAGTGGCTACTTGGTTACGTAGCACCACTTGGATTTGATTTCCGTGGTGAAGGGATCCTTCACGTCTCTTCTTGTTGAAGAGACAATTTCAAATTCAGGATTCTCCAAGACAAATTTAGCGGCTTTGCCCTCGCCGTTTGCCTTTTGCAGTTTCTCAGCCCAACCTCCTGTCGATTGCACAAAGAGCTTGCCAGAATCAGGATCAATTCCTCTTTTCACGAACTGACTAAGCCAGATTGTTTGGCCGTTAGCTTGTGCTACAAGAGTTTTGAATTTTTTGTCAGGATCCTTTTCATCTTCAAATTCTGCAACCGTTACGTCGGTAAGCTTATACTTACCTTCGATAAGATGGTTGCCTTGTCCGTCCGACAATTTAATGTCGTCGTCCTTCTTTGCTACTGATGTTTTCTTTACCTCCCATCCTTTGATCTCTAGATCTAGGGATGCTTTAACGATTTGTTTTCCCATTGTATAAATTTTTTTACGTTTTGGGGTTCTGATTACTAGTACTGGAACAGCTGAACCCCTTCTGCCGCCCTGTTGTAATCGAATGTGACCAGACTACGGAAACAGTGTCCAGACTACGGAAGGAGTTAAAAAAAAATAACCACCAAGTACAGACATGCCGCACTTGGTGGTTGAAGTCTACCATTAGATTTCTATAATTTCAAATGGTCTGTTAACGATGTCGATACGGATGAGTCCATTGTGCGCTCGGACAAATTGTCTCATCTCTGTACATAACCGACATTCATAATTTCCCATTTCGTTCTTTATAGTGTTTGTCGGCTCATTGAATTTTTTTGCCATGACACATTGCATGGCAAGGGCTTCCTGTTCATATTTGAACTCAACATGATCATGTTCCACCCTAATGAATGGGATCTTTACGAATCCCAATACTTCATATAATTTTTCGTTAAATTTAGCCTCAAATATTGGGGCTTTCTTGTTTATTAATGCTGCCATAATATTAAAGTTTATGCCCAACTCTAAACCTCACTATGAGGAAAACTTGCTGGGCGTAGTTTTTTACATGATTTTATTAACCCGTCATGCTAGGGTCTTATTAAGTATAAATCTATTTCCTTGTCATAGTATTTACACTTGCCCCATACTGTTAGCACACCTCCACCGTGCTCATCACACACGATGTAGAGGTAATTATCCAAGGATACATTTGTTTATGATGGCTTCATTAACATAGTCAATGCAGCGCAAACATTCTTCATCATCCGCTTCGCATTCTCGGATAATTTCAAGAGAGGCTTGGAGGTCCTCTCTAAAACTTTTCAGTATTTCTATATTGAAGTTGATTAATTTCTCCATGTTATGGAGAGCTTCAACAATCTCCACAACATCCGTTGTATGTCCATAATCAAGTGAGACCATTTTAATATACACTTAGTCCGTGTCGTGCGCAACTTTTTAGTTAAATAATATTCATCAGTAAGGAGAGGTTGCATGTTGAACCCCTCCATAAGTCACTCCTACTTCTTACCCAAGGAGAAGGGCAGTGTTTCTGTTGTCTGCACAACCTCATGTTAGTAGCCTTCATGAGAACCTTTTTGTCCAGCTTGGGTGTGGTTTAAAACCCAATTTGACCTTATCTAGGTTACACCAGATCGATGGTGTACACTCTATGGGTCACCTTCCTTCCGTTTGATTCAGAAAGAATTTTTACCACGTTATGAACGCGGATCTTATTCTTTATTAAACCTGAGACGGCTTTCCATGAGTATTCCTTATCTTCCAGTGTATCTACGAAGGTGCCCCTGCACTTTCCGGCTATGATAGTGCCGTCAACAGCGTAACCGCTGAAGACTTTCCTAACATAAAATACCGGAAGTTGGCAGGAGTAGGTTCTGGTTTCATCCTTACACAGGAATGCTGCGTAGGACTTGCCATCCTCTTCTCCGTATTTAACTTCGATAAGGTCAATTATTCTCAAAGTACAGGGCTTATCGTCGAAGCTCAGTACTGAAGAAGGAACTGATTCCGCAAGTTCCTTTATGATCTTTTTGTACTGGTCTTCGTCTTTGATAGACCCTGACTTAATAAATACCTTACCCATAGTATCTATTTTTTTATCATCCCTACATAAGGTTTTGCACCCCTCATGCGTGGACCGACAAATGTACGGACGCAGTAATACATACTGCCGTCACGTAACTCGTACGTGCCGTATTTGTCGTGGTTTGTAACTCGCAGTGACTTGACGCATTTCTACTATGCGGCAGGCATTTGCATGCACGGACACACAGCCTGCGTGTGATGCCGTGCAGGGCCTTCAACCAAATGCAATTCCTTGCATAAGGCAATAGTAGTAGCAATACTCACTACTACTTTAGCCCTCCCTCGGGACAGGGAGTGACTAGACTACCCCCCCCCTTTGATAGAAGGGGGAGGCGGGGGGCTTCAGCCCTCAGTATCCCCCTTCTCTCGTATCTCTAACAATTTTTCCATTTCTCCCGTCTCTCTCTCCTCTCTCACAAAATTTCATATATTTGCAAAAAAGTTAAGCACATGGAAGAGACGAAAGATATTGAGAAGTGGGATGTACGGGAGGGTGATCCCATAGATTTTTTTGACGGGGATTTGAGTTATGAGATGACTGGGTACCGGCCTATAGACGGCACGAGGGGATTGGATTTTGACCCTAGTTGGTTTACCGAGGCGGCTAGGAGGAAGGTTGAGACGGGGAGGTATTGTGATGAGGAGATAGGCAGTGAGGGTTACAGGGAGTATTGGGATGAGGAGTACAGGAGATGTTTGATAGGCATGGAGAGTCACGGGTATAGGGTGACGGGATATAATTATTTCTGGTTGAATTATTATAGTTTGCTGGTGCCTGGTGGGAGCGATGGAGAGACGGGAACCGGAAGGGATTTTCGGCAGCCGCTGTTCATGGTTGAGCAGTATAAGTATTTCCATTACGTTGATATGTGTAGGAAGCTTGGGTTGGATGTAGTCGGATTGAAGGGCAGGGGTGTAGGATGGAGTGAGATAGCAGCGAGTATTCTGTGTTGCAATTATATTACGAGGAGGAATTTCAGGGGGCATGTGTTTGCTTTCACGGATGATTATGTTGATGATACATTGGCTAAGTGCTGGGACGAATTGACGTATCTGGATGATGGTACGGGAGATGGTATGAGGAAGTTGAGGCAGGTTAAGAACAGTGACAGGTGGAAGAGGGCGTCGCATCTGACGAGTGAAGGAGTCGAGGTTGGATATAAGAGTGAGATCAGGGGAAGGGTTGCCGACAAGCCTAGGAAGGTCAGGGGAAAGCGTATTGATATTCTGATGTATGAGGAGGCTGGTAGCTGGCCTGATTTAAAGAAGGCGTGGATCCAGGGGGATGCGCTGGTTACTGTGGCAGGTAGACGGTTTGGTGTTAAGATGGCGTGGGGTACTGGAGGGGACAGTGGACCGGGTTTGAGTGGTCTGAGTGATATCTTCTTGGATCCGGCCAGTTATGGGTGTCTGCCTTATAGACATAGATGCACGAGGGATGGCAGGAGTGTATTGACTGGATTTTTCGTGCCGTCGTACAGCATTGTTATGGACAGGATGGATTCGAGGGGATGGACGGATCCTGAGGAGGGCATGAGGTATTACAATGAGAGAAGGGACAAATTGAGAGATAAGCCGAGGGATCTGATGACTTATACGGCTGAGTACTGTTACACGCCTGAGGAGGCTTTGAGTCTGGAGGGTGACAATGATTTCAACAAGGATTTATTGAGTGGTCAGCTGGCAAAGATCAAATTGGACCATGTTGACAGGACGGAGCATGTTGTAAGGGAAGGAGTGCTTGAGTGGGTCGGAGGAGACGGACTCGGTGTCATGGAGAGGGGAGTCAGGTTTGTCGGTGTCAAGGGAGGTAGTGTGAGGATTCTGGAGGAGCCGATGATTGAGAACGGAGCTGTGCCGACCGGCATGTATGTGGCAGGTATAGACGGTATTGATAACGGCATGGATCAGACGAGTGAGACGTACACTGATCCTTCCAAGTTCTGTATAGTTGTGAAGAGGAGGGTTTACGGCGGATGTGAGCCGTGCTATGTCGCTATTTACAAGGGCAGACCTGCGAGGATAGAGGAGGCGTATAATATGGCATTGAAGCTGCAGAGGTATTATAACTGCAAGGGTATGCTGGAGAGTTCGAAGATGGGGTATAAGATGTATCTTGATAAGCTGGGTGTCACGAGGAATGTATTGATGCTGAGGCCTAAGAGTGCGCAGGCGGCGACTGTGGATACGAGAAGGTTCAGGAGGAGTGTAAGGGAGTATTATGGAGCGCCGACTTCGCCTAATGTGATAGCGCATCAGCTGGAGCTGATAGCCACGTTCATTGAGGATTACAGCAGCGGCATATGGTTTGAGGATATGCTGGAGGAACTGGTTACGTACAGTTATTCGGAGAAGAGGAAGTTCGATATAGTGGCGGCGATGGGTATGTGCGAGCTGGGTGACGAGGACATGTACGGTCTGAGGATAGAGACTGTCAATGCCATCAGGGAGGAGTTCAGGTACGGCTGGTGGGTGGATGAAAAGGGCATCAGGCACAGGGGCAGGATACCGAATTCTGGGGGCGGCAGGGTCGTCTTGGGAGGCGGTCTTGACAGGATAAGCATAGGCAGGGGGTTCAGGTATGTCGATGATCCGCGGCTTGACAGGGTGAATGAGGAGTGGGGTACTTGTGTGTAATGTTAAATCTATGTATAGAATGGTTTCAGCAAGAAGTTCTGGTGCACTATCAAAAGACGGGATGAAATGTAAATATTTTGTTGAGAAATAATATTGTATGTTAAAGGCATTAAAAATAAGGATATACCCAAATAATACACAGGCAATACGAATTAATAAATTGCTTGGGTGTTATAGGTTTGTCTATAATCAGTGCCTTGAAAAGAAAATCAGTTCGTATAAAGAAAATGAGACATCTGAAAATCTGACAACTCTTGGACGTTTCTTTCATAATGAACTTACAAAGAATGAGAAATATTCTTGGTTACAGGAACAGAATACAAAAGTGCTGAAGCAATCAATCCGTGATTTATTGGATGCTTATTCTCATTTCTTTAATGAGCATAAAGGATTTCCGAAGTATAAATCCAAACATGATAATAAACAGTCTTGTAGATTTCCTTTAGAAGCAATATCGAAGAGAAACGATTACTCATCACATAAGTTATCACTTGCTAATATTCATGGTATTAAGTTTAAATGTTCTGATGAATATGTGAATTATCTTGTGAAGAATAAAGACGGAATTCGTTCTGCAACATTATCAAGAAATTGTTCTGGACAATATTACCTTTCAATTCTTGTTGACTGTGATTTCAGGAAGAAATTAAAAGCAACTGATAGTGCCGTTGGCATTGACTTAGGTATAAAGGATTTTGTTGTGACATCAGAAGGTGAATGTTTTAGTAATCTTCACTTCAAGAAATCCGAAATTAACAAGTTAAAGAAGTTGCAAAGGCAACTTTCAAGAAAACAGAAAGGAAGTAATAATAGGAACAAAGCAAGGATTAGGCTTGCTAAGTTAAATGAGAAAATAAGGAATTGTAAACTTAACTACCTTCATGAAATATCAAACTCATTGCTTGATGAGAACCAAATCATAGTGATGGAAGATTTGAATGTGAAAGGAATGGTTAAGAATCATAAACTTGCCGAATCTATATCAGAAATGAACTTTGGTGAATTCAGAAGAATGCTTGAATATAAAGCATTATGGTATGGAAGGAATATAGTTTATGTTGACAGATTCTATCCTTCAAGTAAGAAATGTAATCATTGTGGTTATATCAATAAGAATCTGAAGTTGAGTGATAGACAATGGATTTGTCCTCAATGTGGAAATATTATTGAAAGGGACTACAACGCAGCACTTAACATACTTGAAGAAGGCTTAAGAATAATAGGTAGCCGTACTACCGAATTTACGCTTGTGGACTATCCAACTATGGATGACAGACT
>JBGUIU010000057.1:0-2652 GCA_045113275.1 Paludibacteraceae bacterium | reverse complement strand
AATAGACAAAAGAGCCAGTAGTGATGAAGGTATGCTGGCTCTAGAAAATTATCAATCTTGACCAAGTAATTCGGTGTAATCATCCATAATGACATCAGAGAATGGAATTCCTTCAATTACTCGACTTTCAAGTAAATCATGCATATCGGCGTACTCACCTAATAGCACGTATTGCGGATCAGTATTACACTCACTTTTTCTATAAAGTCCAAAAAGCGCCACCCTTCCATCAGGAAGCATAGTATCTTTTTCGTTATACATAGAACCAGTATGTAACCTATATTCTGTTCCATGAAAGGAAAAATCAAGTCCGTACCAATGACCATCTGACGGTCCCCACTCCCCAACATATTGAGATGTAAACTCATCAAGTGATTTATACTCATTTATTCTCATTTCAAATTAAACTCCTTTTTAATCCTATTGGCCAATTTTAATTCCTCCGGAGTTGGTGATATTCCAGGATCATTCTTATTATGACTCATATGAACGTGCCTATGAGGCTGCACTTTTTTATGAGGATGACAAAAGTCAATACTAACAGCTTGTTGATGCTTTTCATCATAATAAGCAAGATGTTTTAACACACCGTCCTTAACAACGGCATATATCCGTCCTGCTGTATGAGAAAATTCCGGAGCCTTAACACTGTTAGAATCCTGATAAACAATGATAACGTTTGGATTGGTGGACAATACACCTATTTTATGATAATGCTGACCTCCTTCAACAAAATCAAAACTTTCTAAATCTATAAAGGCACCTCTTGAACCCATTTTTACTTTCCTCCCATGATTGTAAATACTTTCTCATTAAACAGAGAAAGCTGCTCATACTTTCTGTTAAAACCATCAACATACCTAAAGTTAATAAAAGTACCAAACATTCCTTCTATCATGTCCCCATAAACAATAACCAATGATGGATTAATTCTTGCCATCATTTGTTTAAACCCCATAAGAAAGTCTTCAATATTTGAATGGCACCCTAATGTAGAAATTGCAACTACTGAACCATACTCAATTCCTTCAAAACACAGATCATAGGTATCCGGTAAAGACCAAGCGACAGTCGGTATAACTTTACATCCGTAATTTTGCCATGTTCGCCCCAACCATCTTGACATATAAATGTTATGACTTATGTCATTGATGTTCATGGACGGATAAACACTAAAATCTGGTGAACATACTGCCGCAAAAGATTGCCAAAGACATACTTTTCTCAATGGATCGTTCCATAACCTCATTAATTCCTTGTCGTAGTTAAACATCAGCAATAAAGAATTGGTATTGTTTGCATAAACTGATGCATTTTTTAAGTTAGTTACTTTTATGCTGTTCCAATCGATATCTGCGATATCTGTTTTTCGGATAATAGGTCTCTTGTACGTATCATATTCACAACCGCCCACGATTGGCCTAATGATTTTGAACTTTTCATATTCGGTCAAGCATTTATTCATACGCTTTCCTCCTTTTATGGAATCATAAACAAATGAGGAGTTCGGAGGTGCAATGCTTGAAAAATAGACGTAGAAAATCTACAATGATCAACATCACAATAAAACAAATTGACTTTAGAGTGATGTGTGCTAACATGAACTTGTCTAGGGTTTGTGTCAGCACTCATTGCTCTCCGAACTACTTCGAATGTGCGACAGGTGACATCAGTCGCTTGTTGTGCATTCACCCCATGTCACGGGATCTTGCGTCATGTACTACATGGTTAATTCTCCATATTCTTTACTACCAATTTATTCAGCCCACTTATAGTGTACCACCTTGCTTGCATAGTCTGCCCACTCCAGAAATTCATCTTTCTGAAGCCGTCCTAGCACAACGTATGGCTGTACTCCAACATCATGAGCGAACAATTCTATCTCTTGCCATGTCGGCTTTCGCCTCAGACCAATAAATGCTCTATACTTCTCTGGTGGGATCAAAAAA
Source organism: Paludibacteraceae bacterium (assembly GCA_045113275.1). Lineage (GTDB taxonomy): Bacteria > Bacteroidota > Bacteroidia > Bacteroidales > Paludibacteraceae > UBA1181. The sequence continues at coordinate 703 of JBGUIU010000057.1, read as the reverse complement.
TCTCGTGCCCATCTGTCTGCTTTGAACTCAATCTCACTGTCAGATGAATCAAAGTCAACCGTGCGGTTTTCATAGTCTTTATTGAAGATATGTGAAATTTCATGGAATAAAGTAAACCAGAAAGTATCTGCTCTACCTCCTCTGATTGTTAAACAGAGTATCAGTTTATTATCGTCTGTCTTTTTTATAAAACCCTGAACGGGAGCACCTCTGAAGTGTTTAACAACATTAAAGGCAATTCCGCAAGGAGCTAAAAGTTCCTTAAGTTTACGGCATCCATCTTTTAATTCATCGAACATTAAATGCTTAATTTCATTTAACTTCAATTTCAGTAAATCCAGACTGAGTTCCGAATTAACGAACTTTGTATCTGTTGTCAGTTCGCAAAGATATTGCCACCCGAAAAGTACGTATCTATCAATCTTTACGTTTGTTGCCAGTTGTGCTCTGAAAGCAGCACCCTTGCAAGGTAGTTTGGGAATTAGTGTTAAATCACTGATTTTCAGCATCTTTCTTAGCTCTAAAATTTCATCTATATTAGATAAGTTTGGAGCTAACATTCCAATTAGAATCAAATGATTAATTAAAAGTTTCACAATTCTACGGACTATACCTTTAATTTTCAGTGTTTTGTGAAACTATAACCTTTCTTGGTCTCCCCCTCGGTCTACGAGGTGTTGTTTCGGACTGTTCTTTTACCTTG
>JBGUIU010000056.1:0-7606 GCA_045113275.1 Paludibacteraceae bacterium | reverse complement strand
GAGATGGTGGCGGAATTGGAAATTGCCATTCATCAATTTGCCAAACGACAAATGACCTGGTTCCGTGGAATGGAACGTCGAGGTTTTACAATACATTGGATTGATTCTCAATTAGCTATGGAAGATAAATTGAATGAAATCATTGGATTGTTGTAGTGGGAAAATCTTATCAAATAAAAGTTGATAGTAGAAGGATTTAAAAATTATTGTAAAAAAGTTTGATTTTTCTTGTAAAAAATATGGTTAATTAAAAAATAAACTTTAATATTGTAATATCAAAAACATACTATATAAGGTTATTGGCAGGAAACAAACGCCATTAGGTAAAAAGAGGGGGATCGGATTAAATGAAAATGGAATTATTTTTGTTTAATTTAAATATTGATGTGTATGAAAAAGATTTTTATGTTAATTGCATCTGCATTTCTTTTTGTAAATGTAAATGCATCAAATGTTGAGAAGATTCAGTTTGCAAATGCGGGGGAGTTTTCATTAGGACTTATGGTAGGCGTTCCAACGATAGCAGTGGGACCACCATTTTTCTCAGTAGATGGCATGGTGGGACTCAAGGATGGATTTATCCATACAGATAAGTTTGGCGATAACGGAGCCATTGACTTAGGTTTGTTGGTGGGATTTCAGCCCTGGGAACCAGATGGCTATTGGGATATGCCCATTGTGGCACGTAGTGGTTTCCACTTTGAATTTGTAAAGAAATTGGATGTGTATGCAGGCCTTTTGGGCGGTGTGGAACTTTCTCATTGGGATCAAAGTGAATATTTTGATTTAATTGCCATGCCAGAAGAGGCTGTACAAAGGAAGGGAGTCGATGTTTTCGGTATTTTTGGAACCTACATAGGGGCAAAGTGGCATTTTACGGATCTCTTTGGCGTAAAGCTAGAATGTTCAGGAGATTGGGTAGGACGTGTGCGTAGAGTAGATAGTAAATTGCCAGTTGTTGCAGGCGGTGTGACCTTTAATTTCTAATTTATATAACTGACAACTATTAGGTGAGGGTGTATCAAAATTGATATGCCCTCTTGTTGTATGAAAAAATTGCAAACAGAATGGTACAGTATGATATGAATATACATAGAAGTCGCTTCGCGAGAAATCTTACAAATCTATTCAAATCTTACAAATCGATTATACGGGCTCACGCCTGTGCCAATAAAGTGTCGCCTCTACTGGGGCTGAGGAGATTGCGTATTGTGTAATATATTTATGACTCCAACAAAAAAAAACGAGAGGGCTCAAAAATTGAATCTTGACACCCTCATTTTTATGATATGAAGTGAGTTAGATTAAATCTTTCTGCATTTTATAGCAGGTGAAGGTAGGGCCTTCGATTTTCTGAGACAGGTCAGCTTTGTAGCCCATAGATTCGTAGAAAGGTAGTTTATTATCACGGCTTTCGAGGAGGGCAGAGGTGTATCCCAGTTCTTTTGCCCAGTTTTCAGCCTCTTTGACGACTAGAGTACCGATGCCTTGTTTGCGATATTCAGGCAGTACGACGATTCGACCGAGCATGATCTTAGAATCGTCAATAGGGTAGAGTCGGCAGGTGGCGATTGGTAGGAAGTTATCGATGATTACGATGTACTTGGTGTCGGGTGTATCATGTTCGTCGAATTCCACATTGAGCGGAATTTGATGTTTTCTAGCCATTGCTTGTATTCTGACATAGTAAGCGCCGGCGCGTTCAGCAGTTGTCGTTGCACGGATAATTTCCATTCGATAAATTTTATAAAATTAAAAATTCAGTTACTGTAATAAAAACGCACCTTTACGGGTGCGTTTTTATAATTCAAAAACAGCTTCTAATTATTTGTGAATCAAGTTTTTATTAGCATCGTACTGTTTTTATACTCGCTAAATTACAAAATTGAAAGCAATTCACAACAGACTTCAATGAATACTGAATCCTCCGCCTACTGTTTTTATACTCGCTAAATTACAAAATTGAAAGCAATTCACAAGAACTAATAACATCTTCTACTTTCTCATACAACTGTTTTTATACTTGCTAAATTACAAAATTGAAAGCAATTCACAACTATACGGTCTAGGAATTGCAGCTGTTTTGTACTGTTTTTGTACGCGCTAAAATCCGACGGGCGCATAATAGAGAAGCCTCTATAAAAGAAGCACGGCAGGCCTCTTTCGAGATACCCACCGTATGTAACCTCAACCTTTCAGTTAAGTACTGCAAACATACGACAAAATTTTTAGTTCCCAAATAAATTTCGGAAAAATGAGCCACGCCCCTACAGGTTGCCCTCGTCCAGCATGTCCAGCACTAGCCTGTTGGCGTCGCCCGTGCGCCTGTAGTCGGGCTTCACGGTGGCGAAGGGGTCCCTCGGTATGCGCACGATCTCTGACTGTTTTTGTACTTGCTAAATTACAAAATGAAAGCAATTTTGGTCTGTTTCTCCAGGAGAAATTCTATTTTCAACCAAAGTTCATGTTTCACCCATAAACGGAATGAAATGCCCGATAAACTGCCGAATAAAATCGGAAAAAGAGGTGTGATAGAGGGCTTCCTCCCTGTTTTTATCCTGTTAAAAATAACCTACGTATTAAAAAAAATGTAACTTTATGCCTCGAAAAACCACAAATTCAACAATCGCTTATGGTAACGAAATTTACAAAAAAAATTGTGGCATTATTTCTCCTATGCGGAAGTATGGCAGGCAATGCAGCTGTTCAGATGAACGAAATAATGCCTTGTAATTTGTCAACTGTTATAAATACAGACAATTACAATTTTTCGGGCTACATCGAATTTACAAACGACCAGTCTCAAAGTGTCAATTTAAGAGGCTATACCTTGGTTCATTATAAGAAGGGTTCTAAAAAATATTCTGAAAAGTGGACTTGGCAAATCCAAAATGATTGTATGGTAAATGCTAATAGCTATACGCTAATGTGGTTTGATGAGAGTGATCGGGCAAACCATTCGCCATACAAACTCGATGCCGATGGGGGATACCTCTTGTTAAAAAACGGTAACACGCTGATTGACTCTATTGCTTATGGTGCCCAAACAGCACATATCTCTTTCGGCCGCTATGGAAATACAACGGGTTATATGGAACCTACTCCTGGGGCTGCAAATACTACTGCTTATGCCGAACTGACTCGATGCCAAACGCCTGAGTTCAGCGAGAAGGGTGGATTGAAACACGGTAATGTAAACCTACAGTTAAGTTGTGCAACAGCAGGTGCTACCATACGTTATACCACCGATGGTAGCGAGCCTACAAAAGAGAGTAATGTCTATAACTCGTCTATCAATATCAATAGCAATACGAGCGTACGTGCAAAAGCTTTCGCTAATGGTATGCTGCCAAGTGCGATTGCTACCCATTCATACATCTATGCGGATAATGACCATAATGGTTGCGGAGGAGTTACTATTCCGGTAGTTTCCATCACCGTGGAAGATCGTTATTTCAATGATAACACCATTGGTATGTATGTGACAGGTTCGAATGGTTCTACAGGTGATAAAACCTGTACGATGATGCGTGCTAACTACAACAATGATTGGACACGTCCTGTCAATTTCGAGTACTTCGTTAATGGTCAACAGGTCCTTTCACAGGAGTTGGAAGCTGCCATTGAAGGTGGATGCTCACGAACCTACTCAGTGAAATCATTGTCACTGAAAGCCTCAAAAAAGTCGGGTAACAGCATTGTCAACTACCACTTCTTTGGAACAAAACCAGAACTCTACCATCAAACTATTTATTTGAGAAATGGTGGTCAGGGTGCTGATGCAGGTATGATGTGGGGCGGTGGCTTCGATTTTGGCGGTGGCACGTTTGGACCAGGTCAACAGGGCGGTCAACAAGGTGGTCAACAGGGCGGACAGAAGACTGATAAAGTAAAGTTCAGAGATGCTCTGATGCAGGCTTACTGTACCAATATGAACATTGACTATCAAGCGTACCAGCCAGTTGCTTATTACCTTAACGGTCAATATACAGGTCTGATGGCCTTGATGGAGCGTACCAATGCAAGCTACGTAAAAGCTAACCATGGTGTAGATGAGGAAGATTTGGATCTGATTACGCTTTCAGACCAAAAGGGTATCGGTGTTTCAAAAGGAACGATTGATGCTTACAATGAGTTGGTTTCATATTTGGAGAGTACGGACAACTCTACTCCTGAATTCTATGCAGGTGCTTGCAGACGTATGGATATGGATGAATATTTAGAATACCAGGTATTCCAACAGTTCATCTGCAATGCCGACTGGCCAGGTAACAATACAAAAATATGGAGAGAAAGAAAAAATGGCTCTCGTTTCCGTTGGATTGTCTTTGATACCGATTATGGTTGTGGACATGATAATGCGTTGAATAGTGCAAGCGATATGATCACCTATTGTAGGGGAGAAGGTAAAACGAATTGGGGTAACCAACAGACATGGATGACTACCATATTCAAGCATTTAAGCAATAACCCTCAGTTCGCGAAACAGTTTACAACCAAATACCTTTGTCATTTGTCAACCACCTTTACGGAGAACCGTATTAGAGCTGTTTACGACAGTATCACTAGTTTGGTGGAAGCAGAATATTGTGCCGATATGAATAAATCGGCCAAAGATGCTGCCAATACGATGCTTACGTTCTTGTTAGAAAGACCTGCGAATATATTGCAACACCTTCAAACGTATGCAGGAACTGGAGCCGCTGTTGAATTTGAGCTGAGATCGAATGTCGCAGGCGCACATTTCACAATCAACGGAGAGTCAGTAACTGGATTTAAAGGTAAATATTTGGCAGAATTTGCTACAGATTTTAAGGCTTACCCACCTGCAGGGTATAAATTTGATCACTGGGAGATACAAGGACAGTTTAATGAAACAGCGAAGAAAGAAAACTGTTCAACAAACTTGCCAGGTGAGTTGAGCGGTTCGCTGACAAGCACATGTACTATCACAGCTGTCTTCACAGCTAGCAGTTATGACTATACACTTGCTATCAATGAGTTGTGTGCAAGTAGTGATCAAAATTCGGGCAATGTTGATGCATACGGTAATTATCCTGATTGGATTGAGGTTTATAACTACGGAAATGAGCCTATCGATTTGGCGGGACTTTACTTCTCGAACAATGCAGATAATTTACTGCTCAGCCAAATTGCATACGGAAGCAAGTCAACCATAGTGGAAAGCAATCAGCGTGTGTTAGTGTGGGCAAATAGTGATGCGGTTGATGGACCTCTCTACCTCAACTTCAATATGAATGTTGACAAGTCGAAGACCATCTTTTTAAGCAATGCTTCTGGTGATATCATCTCACTTGGCTCATACGATCCACATAAAACCAATGAGTCATTTGGTTTCAAGACTGATAATTCTGGTGATTGGGTATTGTTTGAGGTTTGTGACAAAATCACAGCCACTCCAGGCAAGGCGAATGGTAGCATTACGTGTCTGAGTGTCGGCTCGTCTGACACTGAAGATACATCGGCACTATCCATGTATCCAAATCCTACAGATGGCGAGGTGACCATCAACTCGAAGTCATTGATCACCAATGTTCGTGTTCTAGATGTTAATGGTAGCACATTATTCGAATATGCGCCGAAAGAGAACGAATTCAGCATCAACTTGAGCACAATCGGTCAAGGTGTTTACATTGTGCGAATTGAATGCGAAGATGGAGTATATAATGCGAAGCTGATTAAGCAATAATCAAAGGTAACGAAAACAGGGCTGAATTTCCATTTCGGAGTTCAGCCCTGTTTTTAATTTATGTAAAAAATCAGCTATATTTTACATAGAAAAAACATATTCGTATGGAATAATACCTTCATACAATTTTTTCGATCGTCGATATCCTTCAAAACCAGAATCATACATACAATCATAAACGATCTTGTCGTTTCCATTAAAATACAAATCGATATTCTTTTGTAGTTTGTCGGATAGCGTATTAAAGATGCTGAATGGTATGGTGAATTGGAAGTTCTTGCCTGTCAACCTGAAATGTTCTTCATCAACAATCTCCACACAATCCTTGTTGTACACATCTTTTTTCAAATATTCATTCACCACACTGTTGTATGTTTTGTTCAAATCTTTTTTCTCCCAATATTCCAATACTCCGCCACGACAGAAAAAGAATGATGTGAGGTTGCAGCGACCAGCGTTATCTAACACCATAATTAACTCACGGTTTGGAATTAAGAAGGCGTGCTCTTCATTTCCATTGTGTCCTTTGATAGGAAATGACAGTTTTGGTAGTATTTTATTCAAGGAACAAGTTATTTTTGTTTTCCTTCTATACGTAAAGACCACCCTTTCTTCATTAGGATCCACAGCTGTCAGAATAGCAAAGTTTATTATGTTCTTTGCCCGTTCGCCCCCCAATACTTTAACGATTTTTTGATTAAGGTTTTCCTCAGGGGCTTCCTGTCTGCTTTGTCCGATTCTGAATTTATCCAGAAGCGGTTTAGCATGGTTGAGTTCCTCTTCGGAGACATGAATCAGGTTCTCCCAGCTATTGAATCCTGCCATCCTCGACATGAGGTGTTGGGCATTCATGAGAGAGAAGGAGAAGTAAGGATCCTGATCAGGGTACCCAAAAGAATGGAAAGTAGCAGCTACATCGTAGTACTTAGGTTGATAAGCATACACTTTTTCCTCCTCGTTATAATAACGAGTTTTGTAATCTTTAAAAAGTAATTTGGATTGTGATTTGAAAAAATCTATAGATGAAATTGTCATAAATTTAACTCATTTGCGCATTAAAGTCTTTATCGGATTTGTGAGGACCAGTAAGCTTGTTGACAAAAACCTTAACACTGAATTAAACTTATGTTAATGATATGGTATGATGAAATCTTTGCACTGGTCGGCATGCATTACCACGATGCGAATGCAAATATATGAATAAATAATCAGAAGACAAATTTTTTTTTTGAATCAGAAAAATGACAGCTGTATAGGCATTTTAGATTCATCGGTTTTCTTTTTCTGTTTCTTTGTTCCGATGAAGTCTCTGATGATGCGCAATGGCGCACATAAACAGAGTACTGCAACATGGAGTCTCCGCTTTTTACTTTGTTTACCCCGTGGAATATGTTTTTTACTTCGGTTCCTCTTTTCAGGGGAAGCACAGCAGCTTGGTTACTGATTTTTTGTTGGATTGTTTGTTGTCATAGTTGTTTTTTCAAGGGTAGGGAAGCCTCGATCTGATTATGGAAACGTTTGCTTTGCGTGGTATTCCACTCTGCAAAGTGATTGAAATCGGTCCCCTCTTTAAGTTGAAAATTGTCTATGGCATATTCTCTGTTACATGGTATGAGCTTGGTGTCGGGCTCTATCTCTACGTATTGACAAGGATGAGTCATTAATGCAGTTTCCACCGTGGAAGGAGTGGCTTTATACCTAAACCAATACTGGTAGCTAAAGTCGTTGTCGCATTTCATGCCAACACATGCGGTGTCGGCTAGTAGAGAGAAGAGATTTGAGCGTCTATTTCCTTTCCTCCGTTGATGATCAGTTCCTTCATCTCCTTTTTGATTCTCTTGCAGGAGGTGCTGGTGAATAGGAGCGCCCATCCCATGCAACATAGGATCACAAGGG
>JBGUIU010000055.1:0-38256 GCA_045113275.1 Paludibacteraceae bacterium | reverse complement strand
AAGTCATGGATATGACTTACATTTCGCTCTTTAATTCTTTTCGTGTCTTTTGTGTATTTCGTGGGAGAATAAACTTCGTGTTTCATTAGTGTATATTCGTGGATAGATAGTCATCGCCCTTTAACCAGCTGCGAAGCAGCGCTTAACCAGCGAAGCGCTTAAACCTTTACCAACGTCACCGCCTCCTTTGTTTTGACTTTCTTATTCAACACCCAATGCAGAATGCACCAAAGAATAAGGTCGATGATGATGATGACAGTGTTGTTCAGATAATGATAAAGCACGAAATTCAGGAGGATATAAAAGATATCCATAGCGACGATGGTAAACAGTACCCACCTCATCTTCATTCCTGTTCTCAATAGCTTATGATGGATATGATTCTGGTCGGGCATAAAGGGATTACGACCCTTACGGATACGGTGGAACGCCACGCGGACAACATCAAATAATGGAATCAGCAAGGCACTGATGGCCACCAGGACGAAACCAGGCGTACCATGCTGCTGATAACTGGTTAACATAATGCGTAGCAAGAGGAAACTCATGATGAGACCCAGTGTCAGGGATCCAGTATCACCCATGAAAATCTTCTTACCTTTACGACGATTGCCAAACACGTTATAGAACCAGAACGGTACGATGACACCGAAGGTCGCGAAAGCAATCATAGCATAGATAAGCTGACGTTCCCATACAAAGACGCAACCAAATACAAACAGAGCAATAGCACTCAGTCCAGAGGCCAGTCCGTCGATACCGTCTATAAGGTTAAAAGCATTGGTGATATACACGACCACGAAAATGGCAGTTAAATAGCCCAGCCACTTCGGCAGTTCATCAATACCTAAGAAGTCACCAAGGTTATGCATCCACAGACCGGACATGGAAATCAGACAACCGCAGATAATTTGCGCTATAAATTTCCATTTATAGTTTACACCGACAAGATCATCGCCCACACCTACGATAAAAAGCACGCATGATCCCGCCAATAGCATCATATATTCCACAAACACCTCTTTCGATGGGAGATTTACCACATCCCATCCATGCATGTAGCGGATGCCCATCAGCAGACTCAACGTAATGACAATAACGGGGAAAAATGTCAGTCCGCCCAGACGCGGAATCGGTTGGTCGTGTACCTTCCGTTCGTCTGGCATGTCAAACAGTTTATGCTTGTAGGAGATAATGAGTACACGCGGAATCAGCCACCATCCCATCAAGAATGACATAACGAAAGATGCTAACAGAAACCAATATGCGATACTCATAAAAATTAATTTTTAATAACGGCCCAATTATATTGGGCACAAAGTTAGGGCTTTTTCTTCAATTCACAAAAAAATATTTTATATTTGATACTGTATTGATATCGTCGTCATCATTGACGGGTAGTTTTGATGCTTTTCAATTTTATTGCAAATATAATTATTATAGTTGTAATAAAATTCGTCTCATCTAATTATTTCAGTTTAATTAACCATCTCATCCCCAATCGTTCTATTCGCTTCTTTTTATTATCTCTCACAGAACACACAGAACTCACAGAAACTCTTTTATCCACTAATATGCACACGAAATCTCGTGCAAACGAGAGCAGAATCAAGCTTGCTTGAATTTTGCCGAGTGCAGCCGAGATTCATGAACGTAAGTCATTATATTCACGAATGGATTAAATATTTGTAGGGGTGCAGAACTGCACCCTAATGTTAGTATCAGCTTACTGCCATCTGAAAGTAAACTTTCAATTGTCAGTAATCTGCCACTAACGGATTCTTTATTCAAAGAATCCCTCCAAATATTTAATCAATAAACATCATATTGTTAGTGAAGAAAATTACTCTTGGCATCCTATAATATTGTAATTAAAGAACGAAATGGAATCGTAGATACGATTCTGTAAGTGGAAGGGTAGGCATCTGAGAACTTGTTCTCAAGTGACAATCCTTACAGTTACATCAACAAGTCATGGATATGACTTACATTTCGCTCTTTAATTCTTTTCGTGTCTTTTGTGTATTTCGTGGGAGAAAAAACATTAGTGTTTCATTCGTGTCTATTCGTGGACAGTAAATCATTATCGTTGATACACCTTCAAATATCTTTCACACATTCTCTCTGCCGAGAATTCCTTTTTTGCTTTGGCACAAGCCATTTCAGCTTTTTCCTCATCTTGCTCAGCCAAAAGGATTGCCTTGACCAAAGCCTCTTCGGAATAGACATCGAAATACGTCACCTCGTCATCAGAATATTTTTCGCACATGCCAGGGATGTCTGCACATACAATTCTCTTACCATACATAGCAGCTTCTGTGAGTGCCAAACAAAACCCTTCACTTTTCGAGGTCATAGCAAAGACGTCAACCAGCGGCAAGAACCGATGAGCCTCAGGCCGTTCACCAAGGCAGAGCACACGTTCCCCAACACCTATATTGTTAGCCAACGCCAGTAAAGCTTTCTTTTCATCTCCAGAACCAATCAATAACAATCTGAACTTCTCCGGCAAAAGCCTCATGGCCCGAACCACCAAATCCACATTCTTGATTTTAGCCAGCTCACAGATGCATCCAATCAACACACCTTCTCCTTTAAACTCCTTTATCCGCTCCCAGTCTCCGTTATTGTTATATCTTTGTGTCTTTGTGTCTTTGTGTTCCGTTAAATTGTCATGGTCATGGTCTTCGTGCGAAGAGGTCATCGTCGGAAAGAGGTCATCGTCATAGTCATGGTCATAGTCATCGTTATTATTCTCTCCTCTTTCTATAGCCACTCCATTATAGCACACTTCCAATTTCTCCTTCGGAATCCATCTGCTGTAATACTCTTTTGCATCCATGCTAAGTACGGCTACTTTGTTGTAATGTCTGGCCATCCACATGGTAAATCGCCCCAACAGCGGACCAACAAACTTGCCAAGAGCATATTCATATTCCGTAAACAGATAAGAATGAAGAGTCGATATCTTCTTCACGTTCCGCAGCGTCAGTCCATACACCATCGGACGGAAGCAATGCGTATGTACCCAGTCAATTCCCTTCGTATCTATTCTTTTCCAAAACGAAATCCGTCGTGTCTCACAAGCAAACGTCATTCCATCTGTTGCTTCATCAAAGTAGAACACCACACATTCATGCCCGTGAATCTTCATCTGTTCCACCAGATTCCGTACCACGATTACAGGCCCCAATGGCCTTAATGACGGAACTATATACGCAATCCTCATAATATCCTCTTCGTCTTCACGCTCCCACAAAACTCACAGAACTCACGGAAACTCTTTTTTATCCACTAATGTGCCCGAAATTCATGACCATAATAAAATAGATATATTCGAAATTTCATTCATAGATTGAAGACGGGGCGAGATGCAGCCCGCTGCATCTAGATGTCATTTGTAGAGCCATGTCACTTGAAAGTTCACTTTCAGATGACAAAGCTCTGCAAACGACGGAAACGTTGTAAAACAACATTTCCCGTCACGTCTTCAATCAACGAGCCATCGGCTCGTATAATTTCTGTGTTTTTTGTGTATTTCGTGGGAGTAATATATTAGTGTATCATTCGTGGACATTCGTGGACAGTAAAGTCCCCCTTCTAAGGGGGATTAGAGGGTCTTCTTTTATTTCCTAAGGAAATGTTGATACACCCACGTTCTCAACCAGTTCGGCATCAACAGCTGCACAGTGCCTCGGATGGCACAAATCTTTAGGAAATACCAGAAGGAGATTAGGCCGTTCTTATACATAAACCAGAAAACGCGCACCACACTCTTAAAGAACTTCCATCCACCACGTCGTGCCAGCTGGTCACGTCCCGAACGAACATTCACCACGATGTCAGGGATGTTCCTAAACTTACATCCCGCTAACATCATCCGTGCCCACAGATATTGATCCTCCTGTTTCCAGAAAGGCTGGTAGTTCCCCGCCTTCATCAAGTCAGCCTTCTTGAAGATGACCGTCACATGATTGACCGCACAGCGTCCCCGCATCATCTTCTTGATTTCCGCATCTTCTAATGGTAGGATACGTTTGGCAAACACATTTTCTGGTTCCCCTTCAAACTCCGTGATCATGCCACCCACGATACTCAGTTCAGGATCCTCCTCAAAACAGCGCATCTGTTTCTCGAAGCGGTCTGGCATGCAGATATCATCAGAGTCCATGCGGGCCAGGTAGTCATATTTCGCTTCCAGCGAGGCAATGCGCATCGCTTCACCCAGCCCCCCGTTCTTCTCCAAATAGAGTGGGTGCATAATCTCTGGGTATTTCGTATGGAACTCTTCCACCACCGCTTTTAATTCATCCGGTATCGGTCCGTCCGCCACACACACCACCTCGTCTGGCACCAATGTTTGGTTGAACGTACTCTCCAGTGCCGTCCTTACATACTCCGGCACATCACTCTTATAAACCGATGTTATCACCGAGAACTTCAATCTCTTTTTATTTATCATTATAGTATTAATCTTTTACTTAGACAAAAGAACACAATAATCTTCTTCCTCTCCCACAAAACTCACGGAATTCTTTCTTGATTCTGCTCTCGTTTGCACGAGATTTCTGTGGGAGACCAGTTCCTCCACTTTTGGTATAATAAATATAATATAGTTGGTGGGATTTTGAATTAAAGAACGAAATGGAATCGTAGAAACGATTCTGTAATTGGAAGGGTAGGCATCTGAGAACTTGTTCTCAAGTGACAGCCCTTACAGTTACATCAACAAGTCATGAATATGACTTACATTTCGTTCTTTAATTCTTTTCGTGTCTTTTGTGTATTTCGTGGGAGAATAAACTTCGTGTATCATTAGTGTATATTCGTGGACAGTAAAGTCCCCCTTCTAAGGGGGATTAGAGGGTCTCCTTTTTAATAACCCTTTCCATCAACTCCAACCAGTCCCTTACAATATGATCCAACCGGAACTGTTCTGCCATTTTTCTACTTTCCGCAGAGAACTGTTGGATTTTCTTTTCATCCCTCATCAACTTTTCCAAAGCTTCTGCCAAAGCATCCTTATCTCCACAATCTACAACATAGCCATTGACACCCTCATGAATCAGTTCATCCGTTCCTGATACCCGAGTACTGACTATCGGCAATCCCACGCACACTGCTTCCAGCATTGCATTACTCAGTCCCTCATAGTCACTGGAGAGCGCAAATATCTTCGCCTTATTCAGCTCCTCAATAATCGTCTCGCATCTTCCAGGCAATAATATTCTACTTGAAACCTGACTGCTTGCTGATGAGTCTTGACGAATAAACCTGAAACCTGAAACCAAGGACTCAAGCGCTTCTCGCTCCGGTCCTTCCCCGTAAATAACAAGTTTCCATTCAGGATATTTCTCTGCAATCTTCGCAAACGCCTTAATCAGTACCTCCTGCCTTTTTTGCGGGAACAGTCGCGCCACACTAATAATCGTATTCTCTTTAATCGTTAACCCATCCCCATTAACCATTAATCTTTCATCATTAACCACTCTTTGTGTCTTTGTGTCTTTGTGTTCAGTTAAATAGTTTTCGTTATCATCATCGTTATCGTTAGCTATCTCAAACACCTTCTCATTAACAGGATTTAGAATAATCGAAATCTTTTGTGCTACCTTACCCTTGAAATAGCTTTTGATATGTTCAGTCTGCACCACTAACCAGGCTGCATGAGGTAGGAAAATCTTCTTCAGCAGATTCCGTTGCCACGACATATAATGAGGATCCAGTCGTTCCGAAGCAATTACGGGAATCCCTGTTCCTAATAAAGTACAAATGGTAGCGCAATACACCCCTTCCGTAAAGGCAACACATACCTCTGTTCCCGATTTTTGGACGTAACGCCTTAACCAAAACAGTCGCTTTATTAAGTTCCCAGGACACACCCTCGGCACCACTGTCAGCTTCACTTCCGGCTTCGTTTGGTAATATACATCATCATACATAAGGCAGATAATCTCCACCTGATGTCCCATTTCTGCCATACGGTTCGCCAACAGCGAAACCACACGTTCAGCTCCGCCTGATCCTAAAGAAGCGGTTAGAAAGGTAATGTTCATAGAACAGACTACAAACTATGTTTGTCAAATAACTTTTCGAGTTAGGATGGATACTTTATAAAGAAAAGATAATGGATTGTATTTATAAATAATTATTTTTGGTAAAATCCTTATATTTATATATTAATTAGTTCTCTTTTTCTAATGAATCGAATTATGTTATTTATAAGATTAGGAAAAAGAATGTCTATATAATGAAAAACTATTCCTGGAACAAAGGACATTATTTTAATACGGAAAGGTATAGTTTTCAGATTTTCTTTAAGTTCTTTTTTTGCATAAAGGCCAAAACGGTATAAATTAACGCAAGTTCTTAAAATTTCTTTGGTGACATTATAACCCTTTTTTCTACGGTCTTCGAGTATTTGAAGAGTTTTCATATACCCAATCATTGTACCTTTTGGATTTTTTGAAAGATTTTTAACAGGGTTGGCAGAAATACTATTTTCGGAATATTCTCTTATATATATAGGATATGGAATATATAAAGCATCATATTTTTCGGCAATACCATACCACATAGGATATTCTCTACAAAATTTTTCCCCTTCAATTTCGGGCATAAGAAATTGTAAACCAATTTTAGTTTTAATGGGTTCTGTACGATCTCCTTTACCATTATAAATAAGTCGATAATCCGCAAAATTTGTCCGCTTAACATCTTTGAAAGGGTGGTATCCTACTATGTTTCCATTAGAATATTTAGTAAGAAACGCCATACCGCATAAGGTTTCATCTGCATCAATCAGGGGCTTATATTTTAAAAACTGTTCTATGGCATCTTCAGTAAGATAGTCATCAGGATCCACACGTAAAATATATTCCCCTTGAGCAAGCTTTACCCCACGATTGTAAGTACGATTCAACCCTTCGTTCTCCTTATCAAAGAATCGAATTGGAAATAAATCCATTTTAAATGATTTAATAATTTCGGTGGTATTATCTGTGCTACCATCATTGATGATAATCCACTCAAAATCATAATTGGTCTGTCTGACTAAGCTTTCGTATAATCTTTTAATGGTTTTTCCTTTATTATATGAAGGAGAAATGATGGAAATTGAAATTTTTGTTTCTTTATCTTGATTCATGTTATTACTGTTTTTGGTCTCTAAAAATATCATTCCATTTATTCATGATTTTTTCTTTTATAAAATCTTTTGATCGGGTGGTAGCATTATGTTGAATCCGTTCGCGATAATTATCATCCTTAATCATTTTTCGTATGGCTGAGGCTAACGCCTCCACATTATCAGGCTCACACAGAATCCCATTCTCCGTAATTTCTATTTTCCTGTTTGGTTCTCCCTCTCCTTCGGGGAGGGCTGAGGAGGGGTTTAAGATTTCCCTTTGCCTTCCCTTATAATCGCATGCTACTGGTGCACACCCTTGGCTCATGGCCTCTATCAACACGAGTCCAAATCCCTCATAGCGGCTACTGAGCACAAAGATTGAAGACTTCTTATATAACTCCTCTATATCCTTCCTGAATCCCAAGAACTCAATCCGATACTTCTCCGACCTCCAAATTCCACTCTTGTTATCGTCATCGTTATCGTTATCGTTGAACACCCATTCCCCATCCGGCAACAAGTTCATCAAATACTCAAAGCTTTCCTTTTTTCCATCCCCAGCAATCTTCAACCACCAATCTCTTAAGTTATCGTCATCGTTAACGTTATCGTTCAAATCTTGGATTTTTTTCCAAGATTTGATTAAAACATCGAATCCTTTAACAAACCAGGCATCTACTCTGCCAGCAGCTAAAATGGATTTGTTTTTAGGTGGTATTTTAGACAGGGGGTGTAAAAAAGTTGGGTTTGGTAAAACGTATATATGTTTAAATTTGTTTTTTATGATATTCCTATCAGCCTCAGTAAGTACAGTTATACCATTATAACAATAGTTCAACCAAAACTTGGATAATTTGTCAATGTTTGACATTGGCTTTATTTTAGGCCTCTCAAACGAATTGTGCTCTGTATTAATAACAGGTATATTTAATCCTAGATCTGCTAATTTGGCTAATATAGAACAGGCATACATCACACCAATAATGATATCTGGATGATAAGTTATGTAATACTTTCGTAAATTTTTAACTGCCCCAATATATCGGATAATCTTGTTCCCTTTCTTGTTTGTTAGGCTTAATAAAAGAATTCTTTCATTTAAGGAATAAGCCTCTTCTTCTTCAAGATTAGTTACGAAAAACACCTGATAACCTTGTTCAACAAAGCCTTCTGCCCATAAAGCAGCAACCCTTTCTGCACCTCCATAATTCAGAGAGGGACTAACAATAAGAATTTTTCTCATTAAAATGGCCAATAAATTAATTAGAAGCCAAATCTATAATAGTTTATAGAAATAGATTACAATTAAGAAAAAGAGAAATTAGAAACTAAACCTAATACTTTCAGGTAAATACATATACATAATGCCAATTAAGACTATTCCTAATAAAATTAAGGCAACGGTCCGTTCTTTTTTATCAAACATATACACCAAAGAGGGTATTATCGCAAATTCGAGAGTTGCAAACTGGGATGATGTACGACCAGAAAGGGCAGTGAAAGAACAGAAGCAAATAAGTATAAGTGTTGAATAAAAATATCCGTCTCGTATTACATAGTAGTATTTTGTAACAGGTGCCAATTTTTCCTCCAAAAAAGTGTATGCTAAAAGTAGAAACGTTTGAAAATAAATCATAGGATTGGCAAGACCTTTAGCTTCTGAAATGTATTGACCTTGAGCGTAAGTCGTAACATTTAAATCGCTGGCGTTGTCTATAACAAAAGATGAAATAGGATCCTGGAAAAACCCACCAATGATAAAAGCTAAGATTAATCCCCAAACAACAATTTTTTTGTTAATATGTATCCAATTGCAAATGAAATAAAGTGGAAGGGCAATCCATGCGCTGAAATGGATTAGAGATGCTATCCATACAAGTAAAATATAGTGCCACATTTTTTTCTCATGGATATATTTGATACCCCAGATTACGATAAGGTAGGCTAATCCTGCGCGTATTTGTACAAGGTTGCGGCTTATATAAAAACGTGAGATATAAGCGCATAAACCAATTAATGGATAAATTGAATATTTTTGAAGATCCTTATAAAGGAAGAACATGGACAATGCACCGATAAACAAAAAATAGACATGATAATCTTCTGTAAAGGTCTTCACAAACACACCTAAGAAAAAGAATCCTTTTTCACTAAATCCAAACTGTTTTGCTATTATAGAGTAGTCAAAAATAGAGGGCGTGAAATTTACAAATCCAAGCTGATAAACTCTTGTATCTGGCCATGTAAGTTCTCGATATCCTATACCATATGCAAGAACTATACAGGCAATGGCTAAAACTATTGATTTTTGCTCTGTATTAGAGTTAGATATTAGAATACAGAATAAAAGAAATATTATATATACGACTAACATAATTTTATATTTTTGATTTATATTTCTTCAGGTATTGTTTACTCTCAAATAGCGTATTAAAAATAGCTTTTGCTAAGGGGTAATAGCCTTTGATTGATAACAAAAATAAATATTTTCTATAACCGCTAAGTTTTTTTATAAAAGATATATATTTTCCAAATTCTTTTTGAAAAGATTGAGAATTAAAGACATTGTCACCAAAGTGGAATGCACGAGATAGCATGTATAAAGATTTCTGTTCATACGCTAATTCTCGATAAGGTGTATCAGCTAGCAATTCTGTAAATATGTCTCGGACTTTCAAATCATGTTGATAGGTAGTTTCATCGTATCTTCTGGATTGTGTTTCATTTCCATAATGCATATAATGATAATATGCTATGGGGATATATGCAATAAGGATGTTATTTATAAATAGTTTACACATAGTATACTGGTCTTCACAGCCATACATCCCTTGAGGATATTTCAAGTTATATTTCTGATAAAGCTCTCTTTTGATAAGTTTGGTTACCGTAAATCCATACACTTTTCCTGTAATTAAATCTTTTAACACATCTAAGTGTTGGATACTTGTGGGTTCCTGTTTACAAT
Source organism: Paludibacteraceae bacterium (assembly GCA_045113275.1). Classification (GTDB taxonomy): domain Bacteria; phylum Bacteroidota; class Bacteroidia; order Bacteroidales; family Paludibacteraceae; genus UBA1181. The sequence continues at coordinate 28,159 of JBGUIU010000055.1, read as the reverse complement.
AAGTCTGCCGATAAAGATCATTATAGTAAAGGTCACACATTACTATGTCAGCATCATTCTCTTTGGCCTTTTTATAAAGCAATTCTAATCCTGTTGCATCTACCCAATCATCAGGATCAACAAAGATGGTATATTCTCCTTTTGCTTGTTCTAATCCGTAATTCCGGGCATCACTGAGTCCGCCATTAGTTTTATGAAAAACTTTTATGCGCAAATCTTTCTCGGCATAACTATCGCAAATAGCAGGACTTCCGTCTGTACTTCCATCATCTATCAACAGACATTCAAAATCTGTGAAGGTTTGTGCTATAATGGAATCAATACATTTCCGCATATACTGTTCCATATTATAAATGGGTACAATTATACTTATTGCTGACATTTTTTTATTTTCCACCTTTTGTTAACGAACTTTCCTTCATTATTATATGAAATTACTTTAGCTGGAACGCCAGCAGCAGTTGCATTTTGTGGTATGTTATGGGTTACTACAGCACCTGCACCAATAGTGGCATTATTTCCAATAATCACATCATTTACAACGCATACTGAAGGGCCAATATATACATTGTCACCAATAATGGCAGTTTTCTCTGTATGCCCCCCTATTGTTGTAAACTGGCTTAGATTACAATTATTTCCTATGATTGATGTTGGGTTTACAATAATACCAAATCCATGACTTAAATACAAGCCATATCCAACTTTCGTTTCAGGAGTGATGTGAATTCCATATCGCAAGTAATACATTCTATACATAAAATAGCAGAATAACCTAAGAGGACCCTTCACCATAGATAATCTAAACCAAAAGCAAAATCCAAAATGAGATGTCACTAATGAATATATCCACATATTAAGGAAGCTTGCCGTTTCCCCTTTATACCTATAATAATCACTACGAATTAATTCGATAGAGTCTTTATAGTTTTGTGGATGAGGAATGACACTTCCTGTTTCATTTATTGTCTCAAATTTCATAATTTAAATTTACAACATTATATAACTTGAATCAACTTATATTTTATTTGCTGTATCATAGAAAGATCTTTCCAAACATATTGGTATAAGAAATGTATTTTTTTATTATTGTACCATAAAGAAGGTCTTTTCTTCCAATTCGATTTGGAGATTCTTTTAAAATAAGCTATGTAGGAAACAAAAGGTTTCTTGCCCAAAGGATGTGTTTGTAATAGCTCCTCATAAGCATCATAGAGATGTAAAAGAGAGTTCACCGCATATTCCACGGAGATAGCATATTTGACTTCATCTGGAACTTCTGCAGTCCTCACTATATATTCGCCTCTTGATAACAAACGGTAGGTTTTGCATTTTGCCAAATAGCGGAATACAAATTGAACGTCTTCTCCAATTTTCATATCTGTAAGAAAACGTATATCGCCAAGAAGGTCCTTTCGATAAAATTTAAAAACAGGTCCACGTATAAGACTGTCTGTGATGTAGCTAGAAAGAAAATCATTAAATGAGCTTTTCTCTTTGATGTTTGTGCCAGGAAATAATCCATCTTCCCTTAACCATTGGTACTTTTTAAAAATCACATCTTCATGGGAATTCTCAACATCCATTAAATAACAGTCTGTTATATAATCATCAGAGTCAATAAAAGTAATCCATTTACCTTTGGATATATCTAATCCTGCATTACGCGCAGAACTGACACCTCCATTTTCTTTGTGAATAACAATCACACGTGAATCTATAGCTGCATACTTATTACATATATTTGGCGAATTATCCTTACTGCCATCATCAATAAGAATTAATTCAAAATTACGATAAGATTGTACAAGAATGCTATCTAAACACTTTAGCAGTGTCTTTTCTGCATTATATATGGGGACAATAATAGAAATCAGAGGATTATGCATTCTTGTATATTTCTAAAATATTAAAGGGTGCAACTGTTGTTAATCCCCTTTGAAGTTTTTTGATGGTATCTTTAGTTGGTAGCATAAGTTGCTTAATTTCATCAGGATACACTTGATAAGGCCTATTAATCAAATTCTCTAAATCAAATAAGTCACCGTCATATTCAGGAATCCCTACGGAACTGAAATAATCTTTAAATTTAAAATCATCAGTAGCCAATTGTTTCTTTTTTATCCATAATGCAGGTATTCCATAAGCATGTGCAACAATAACTCCATGAAGAGATGTGGATAGTACATACTCACAACTGTAAATCTGGTCAATAGTTTTTTCTATCTCATGGGTTTCCAAATTAATGATGTTATAATTGGGGTATTTTTCTTTAAAGTAAAGATATTCCGTATAATGAGGTATAATGCCAAGCCCAGATTTCTTTGTTGTTGGTTTGTAGATTAATGGTAGTAATAATGCGGGATCCCCATAGATGTTGCATTTGGGATAACCTAAATCCATCAGTTTTTTTGCACTATATTCTCCTCTTACCGCATGAATATGCCCCCCCTTAAAACTATCCTTTTCTCTCAAGAATCCACTTCCCCAAATATGATAATTAGGTAGCGATAGCCATAATATTGAGCCAACTCCCATCACGACCGGTTTATTTTTAACAGGCCAAGATAACCTTCTACAATCATATTTTTTTAGAGAAATCAAACTTTTGAAAAGCCTCTTTGCTTCTTCCTTGAAATAGGGCCTGTGCCAGCATGTGTACAGAACTTTCTTTCCAGAAAGATGATGAATAATATATGGGGTAAGTGCATCTCCGAAATTATCTTCATACCACCAAAAAGCATAAATTTTATTATCCATGTATATTTTTTGTTTAAAAGCTTTTGGTTTTTATGATAAGGTCAATAGATCTTTTCTCAAATCTATGTCATTAACACGGCGAAAAACATTATAAAACTTCCATCTAAGTTGGATAATTTTTCTTAACCAACTTACATGTAACTCTTTTTTAATGAGCATGGGATTCTTTGTCAACAAAGAGAACAATCTTGATTCTCCGGGATAATATTTTGCAAATATAGTGAGCTCTTCATAATATGGTTCACTCTTAATGTGTTCTATTAATTGTTGCAAGTTGGTTCCTGCTTGATAATTAACTTGAACCATTTCATTAACGACTTTAAGAAATGCCTTTTTTGCCCCTTCTATTGCATCTTTATCATTGGGAAAATTATTTTGATGCCATGTGATTACATTAAAATATGCATAAGTCTTCACCTTATACACTTTTACCCAGTCCCACGTAGATGAAACAGATTCTTCATTCACTCTTCGAATGCAGAAACTCAATTTATCAGAGAACAACAGTTTCTGCGCAGAATACTGGGTGAGATGACGGAAGATAGTTTCAACATCAAGGGGCAAATCAAAGAAACGAACAGATGTAGGTTTTCCCTTTTTATCAAAGAAAAGAGAACGAGCAAAAATATTGGCATTAAAACAATAGGTGTTCCCCCATGCTAAGTCATCACAATGACCATCATAAATACCCTTCTTCAGTTTTTCTATTGAACGAAAGTGTCCCCTTTCTAGTTTGCTATCACCGTACCAAGTTCCATTGAGAAATAGTTCCACTCCTTGCTGGAGAAGAGTTTGCAACAGCGATTTTGTTTCTTCAGTATAAAAATTGCTTCGCATGGCATCATCCTGATCAATAAAGATGATAACCTCACCTCTTGCCATGCTTATCCCGAGATTTCGGGTCCTCGAAACACCAATGTTCTCATGATGTTCCACAATCACTCGTTCGCTCTCATATTCTTTACAGATGGCGAATGAGTTATCTTTTGATCCGTCATCTAATAATATAAGTTCATAATCTTGACAAGGCTGTTGTAGTACGCTTTGAATGGTTTCGTGAATATAATTTGATCCGTTATAAATGGGTATGATAATTGTTAGAAACGGAGCCATATTTATAGACAGAATAAAATTTTGGTTTTTATTTTTTAAAAAATTTATCTTTTACTATATCTTTTAGATAAACAAGGTCTCTTGAATTAAAATAAAGAGAAAGGAGATAATAAAAGGCAAATCCTAAGGGGATACCAATAATTAACTTTGTAATGTTTTTATCCGATATCATTGTCGAAAGATATACTATAACCCCCATTGAAAGTGAAAGAACGAGAGAAGGGAATAACTGCTTCATTTGTGCCCCAAACCCCATATTGATGAATTTCCTAGTATAATATGTATTGATAAATAAGCCTAAAATAGAATTAGCAGCACTACCAATGCAAAGACTTAGAACTCCAAAAGGGAGAGTGATACAGATAATAATTATACCCAATATCTTTTTGATTATTTCAAGTCTTAAGAAAAGATCAGAACGTCCAATCACTTTAAGTAATTGTAGATTAAGTGCATGTATAGGATACCACATCATACTGAAACATATAATTTGAAGATAGATAACACAAGGTTCCCACTTTGATGTGATTAAAGTAATAATAAAAGGACGAGCTAAAGCAGCTAATCCTATCATGATAGGAAAAAGTAAAAAGGCTGACATTCTTATCATCCTAGTATAAGCAGCAGCAAGTCTTTCTTGGTCATCTTGTATGTTGCTTAGAATTGGATATGCAACACTTCCTACTACATCTGTTACAGTACTTGCGGGGATATTTGGATAAGAATTGCCTTTTGAAAAAAATGCCAAATCTGTAGAAGAGAATTTTTTACCGATGACTATTGGATAGATGTTTCCATAAATGACATTTATAAGATTAGAAATCAAGAGTTTTGAACCAAACCCAAATAGCTCATTAAATGATTTCTTTGAGAAATATATACCAGGAAACCATCTTTGATAGTACCAATATAAAGCGGCCCCAGAAGCTATGGTGAAAAAATTTGGAAATACCAAAGACCAAACACCAAATCCCATGAAAGCCATAATAATAGCGATAATGCCACCAAAGAAAGAATTGAATATTCTTATTTTGCTGATTGTCTTAAACTGCATATTCGCATACAACCGGGTCGCTTGAACGGCCGTTAATGAACCTAAGAATAATCGAAGAGCATTTAGGCAAACAATTGTTGATAATAATGGTTCATTATAAAAGTTTGCAATAACTTTTGAAAAAAGACATAGTAATGATGCCATTATAATAGACATACCAACATTAATATCGAAAACAGTAGAGAAGTCAAGGTCGTTTCTGTCTATTTTTCTTACTAAGGCATTACTAAATCCCGAATCAATAAGTGTCTTTGATATAGCATTAAAAACCCCTGCCATGGCGATTAAACCAAAATCAGCAGGCATTAGGAGGCGTGCAAGGATTACACCTTGTACAAAAGAAAATAATTGTACGGAGAATTTTTCAAAAAATCCCCAAATGACACCAGAAACTGTTTTCTGTTTAAGACGATCGCTCATGGTATTTTCTCAGGAAATCCCTTAATGGTTTTGATTTAGTGGCAAAAGTAGAAAGATAAAGTTTCGGATTCCATATTTTGTATTTCAGAAAGAAAGAGGAAAAATTGAAATTTATGTTTTCGTCATAAATATACGATAATCTTTTTAAATCTTTGACTAATTGAGGGGCTATAATTTTATATAAATATTGCTTATTTAACCTTTCTATAAAAAAACATTTCATCTCGAAACCACCAACGTAAAAGTTGATTTCTTTTTTACAGTTTTTAAAATGACTAGCAGATTTATCAAGAACACGATAAACTGCCGTTACATCATCCAAAAACTTTGATTCTGAATTAGACATTAAATAAATCCACAAAGGCGCATCTCCCATGGGCCAATTCTGAAAACCAATATCTTTTTTATACTCTTCATATAGATTCTTTCTATAGCAAACCGTAGCTGTACATATTTTATTGCTAATTAAATTGGAGTCAAGACTTGTCTCTTTCGCCCATCCGTCTACAAATATATTTTTTTCTTGGAGATATTGCTTGTGGGATGTATGTACCAAACCATATTCAGGATGATTCTCTAAAAAAAACACCTGCTTTTGTAGTTTTAGTGGATCTGTCCAATAGTCATCACCCTCACAAATAGCAATATATTTAGAAGACTCTGATACGGCATTATCCATTATTGCTCTTAGTGTGCCTTTCCGGTACTGATTTTCGACTTCATATATAGGCTTTATTATATCAGGATATTTTTCTGCATATTCACGTAAAATAGCAGCAGAATTATCTGTAGAAGCATCATCGTGAACGATTGCTTCAAAACCGAAATTTGTCTTTTGCATCACGAATCCATCAAGGCATTGCCGAAGATATGGTTCATGGTTATATACTAAACATAATATAGATACAAGTGGGTTACCCTTCATAATTCTACTATATCACTGATTTTACAATCTACAAATGGAACAATGGCTGTTGCCCATGCCATACCGACGCCAAAGGCACTCATTAAAATCTTTTTCTCGCCTGCCATTTTATCCTTCAACTCGCTGACTATAGTTAGTGGGACAGATACAGAAGAGGTGTTGCCATATTTCTGAATAGTCCATGGAATACGCTCCTTGTCCAATTTCAACTTCTTTGCAATATGATTATTGATAAATGCATTTGCCTGATGGAACACATAATAATCCATCTTCTGGATATTCTCTCCAGATGCTGCAATCAAACGTTTAATATCCTTTGGAACTTCAACTATAACGAAATTGAACACATCAGCACCATTCATATGACCATGTTCATCGCTGCGGATATTACCATACTCATCAACCACTTTTTCTCTAAGAGTTTCTGCAGAACTCATAATTCTATAGCCACCACCGGGAATCATTATCAGTTCACCGCGAGATCCATCACTATTCAGGGAGAAATGACTTTCGCCAAACTTCTCATTACGTTCTATCAATGCAGCCACACCTGCATCTCCAAAGATAAAAGCCTCACGTCTATCCTTCCGACTATACACTTTCGAACGAGTCTCGCCATCAAGCAACAAAGCTTTTCTGAACCCATGGTTCTGCATCATTGCATAAACAATACTTAGAGCGCTAATGAAACCTGAACACCCTAAAGAGATATCAAAAGCCATTGTTGACATTGGCAGCCCAAGCCTATCTTGAAGTAAAATACTAGTAGCAGGCATACGATAGTCTGGAGTTTGCGAAAGAAATACCAAGAGATCTATTTCACTCTTATCAATGCTATTGTCAACAATTAACTTTTCTGCAGCGGCAAAACATAAATCTGATGCACACGTCTTTTCATCGACAAAGCGGCGTTCTAAAACGCCCACTTTGTCAACCACTTTTTTTACTTCTTCTTCAGGCCAGATGTCTAAATCATAATGATAGTTGTCTATCACGCGATTTGGCACACATGCTGATAAGGCAGTTATACCTACATTCTTATAGGTTACTATTGCCATTTTATTGTGATTTTTCTGTTGTAAGATTATTTAAGCATTCTTCCTCCATCAATTACCAATTCAAGGCCAGTTACCCAAGCACTAGCATCGCTCAGTAGATAAATAATACCATGAGCGATATCGGTTGGTCGGCCATAACGTCCTAGAGGATAGAGTTGCAAATCCTTCTGCTTATCTTCATCCGTATAAGTTCCGCTATTAATCAGCTTGGTCTCAACCATCCCTGGCAATATGGCATTGCTTCTAATTCCTTTACCCCCAAGTTCAATAGCGCATGTACGCATATAACCACACACAGCAGCTTTAGATGAAGCATATATTGACAAACCTGCTGCGGTCATATACGATGAGATGGAAGAAGTAAATACGATAGAAGCCCCCTTAACGAGTTTCTTCTTTTTTAAGAGTCCTTTGGTTAATAAGGCTACACCGAAAAGATTTGTCTGATAAACGTCCTGTAAGTCCTCAAGTTTGAGGAAGTTTACAGGTTTACTCTTACCTCTTCCTGCATTATTTACGAGGCCATTTAATGCGGGGCAAGCGTTTACAAGAACATCTATATCATCTTGTGTATTAAGGTCTGCAACTATAATTTGGTGTCCCTCACCTTCTAATTGAGAAAATGTCTCATTGAGTCGTTCCTCATTGCGGCCTGTAATAACAACTTTAGCTCCCATCTTAGAGCATTCAATAGCCGTAGCTTGGCCGATGCCTGAAGAGGCACCAGTCACAAGCACGGTTTTTCCTTCTAATGAAAAAGGATTATACGACATACTTATTATCTGTTTGGTTATCGTCAACTTCAACTAGTTCCGAAACAATCATGTTATCTGAGAAGAATCGAATAGTGCCCCAAGAAAGACCTACACCAAATCCACAGCATATGAACTGTTTTCCATTCTCACAATTTCCACGTAATTCACCAACAATAGTGAGAGGTATAGACGCTGATGAGGTATTACCAAACCTATACATACATGAAGGAACCTTCTCCGGGTCTAGTTTCAGTTTCTTTGCAATCATGTTATTCATCTTCATGTTTGCTTGATGGAAAATGAAATAATCTGCATCAAGATAGTTGAAACTGTAGTGTTCTGCTAATTTCTTCACAGACTTTGGCGCAGTTGTGATGCCGAAGGAGAACACATCCATACCTTTCATACGGGTCTGTAGACGGCACATCTGCTTTCCTTCTACATCTTCAAATTCAAAACTCTGAGGCGTAAACGGACTGCGTGCGCCTCCATCAGGTGTGATAATAGCATCAAATCCGCTGCCATCTGTACCAAAGTGGCATTGAAGGCCTTTAGCACCCTCTTTGTACTCAAGTGCAGTTGCAGTTCCTGCACTGCCAAATAATGGATCGCGTAATTGATTTCCTGGAATACGGAATCGCTTTTTTGCATCGCCACATATCATCAGCACTTTTTTCATCTTGCCTTCACCAAGTAGAGAGGCAACTGTACTCATACCGTAAACCCATCCACTGCATCCTATGCTTCCGTCGAAAGCATAGCAATCTTTGTTAAGGCCAAGGCGGTCTTGTAGGATACACGCGGTAGCTGGCAAAATATAGTCATGGCTCTGTGAGACGAAAACTAATGCTTCAATCTCTGACTTATCCCATCCAAGATCAGCAATCAATTGTTCAGCAGCATAATAACCTAAATCTGCAGTTGTCAACACTCTGGACACCCGCCGCTCCTTAACACCAGTTGTTTTGACATAATCTTCAGGTGAATACTCTGATGATATCATATCATCAGCTGTAGGATGTAAATTGTCGGCAACGTTTCTAGGAACGCCGGCAGCAATGCCGGCGATCCTAACATTTTTGAATTCGAGAAAAGCCATTAAAGTTTTGCAATTACATTGTTGTACAAATCCTCAACTGTCACTGCATTCTTGACATCATCACCCTTAAGCGCAATGTCAAACTCCTCATCTACCATAGCAATTACTGACAATCCGATGAGTGACGACCACTCGTCTAACTCATGGAATACGGTTGTTGCACTAATCTGACTTGCGTCTGTCTCATCGAACTGCTCTGCAAAGAGCTCTACAAATTCTTCTAATGTTTTCATAAAAAAAATAATAAAACGGTTATTTATTTCGATAAAAATTCCTAATTCTTTTCAATATTGATCTTATTTCATACTCACCATTATTCTTATGGGTGAAATACTCATCTTTTAGTATAGAACCTAATAATAAATCATAAAAAAGACCATTCTTAAAAACTGCTTGTCTTAATATACCTTCTTGTTTCCAAAACAGAAACATACCTATACCATTGCTATCTTTATGTCCTACTATAGAAGACCCATAAAGGCGGTTGAGCCCTAATCGTTCAAAGGCGTATTCCATAATAAATAGATGGGTTTCCAACCATGCCAAACCATCCTGATAACTTCTGTCACCGATCATAATTCCTGAGAGATTGGCCGAGCTATTAATGAAATGGATTTCTGTGAGTTGCGCATAACCAATGATCTTTTTAGTTTCATCATTAGCACAAATGGCCCAAAAAACTTCATATGGGTTATGGGGCATCTTGGAACGAACCCATTTGGCTACATCATCTCTGCAAACTTTACGGTTAAGCCCAACGGTTAACCTGTTGAGTTCGTCATCATTCTTCCATTGATAGATGGCATCAATATCTTCCTCTTCAAATGTTCTAAAAAAAACTGTTTTCTCCATTATTCTGTGTATATAGTGAATTTTCCTTCCTTGCTCTGATATATAAAATATCCCTTTCGGTCAGCATTACTGTTTGCTTCTGGTAGAGGTCCGTCTTGTAACTCCCATTCCACGATTTCAGGATAAAGCGTATGGTTCTTAATAATTTCAACAATATGAGGAGCCAACTTGCTATAGAAATAGACTCCTGAGAACATCTGCTTTGTCAGGACTGGTTTCGTAAAATCACCACATGCCAAATCAATACAGCCTTTGACCATGTCATAACCGGTAGAAAGACGAACGAGGTCCGATGTGATGTTATCACCTCCCATACGGGCACCTATCTCAATGATATATAATTCTCCAACATCAGTCATTTTTATTTCCGTGTGGCTGGGGGAGTTTTCTATCTTAAGGGCGGTGAGACCTTTTTCAACGACTTTCTTAATCTCTATTCTTTGTGATTCGGATAGGTCTGCGGGCTGATGATGACTTACTTCGATGAAATGGGGAGCACCACTGGTGACTTTATCTGTTATCTGTAGGTTATAGTGTTTTCCTTTACAACTGAGATACTCAACGCTGAACTCTCTTCCCTCAATAAATTCCTCAACGATAGCCTCTTTGGTTCTAGAGTGTTCAATAGCATAATCTAAAGCTTCTTTTAAGCCCTCTTTGTTTTCGAGTTTGGTGATACCCTGACTACCACCACTGTCAACAGGCTTTACAATAATGGGAAATCGGAATTTCTCAATATCCACACTCTTGGCATCCTTTACCCTTTGGAAGAGTGGCACGTTAAGCCCCGCATCACGAAAAGCCTCACGCTGCGCAAATTTGTTTTCTGTCAGTTTTATACATTCATATCCATTGCTAACCAAGCCCATATGTTGGGCCACGTATATGACTGTAGGCAAAGCCGACTCTAAAGAGAAAGAAGTTATACCATCAATCTTTTCTTGTTGGCAAACTTTCAGGACTTCGTCCTTTTCAGTGAAGGAGATAGGATAAAAACGGTCGCAGTATTTTTTACAGACGGCACCCTTAGCCCATGCTATTCCTATAATGTAGTATCCAAGTGCTTTCGCCTGCCTATAAAAAGATAGAGATGGTTCATTAGCACCTATGACTGCAATTTTCTTCATTGGCAAATCTTTCTATTAATAAAACGATTTTCTTCATATCCTCAATGTCATATCGCTGGTCAACGGGGATACATAGGATCTTTTGATATATTTCCCTAACAGTTTTGTCTATCAAGATTTCTTCGTCATCTACAGGCCATATTACCGGGAGATAAATATGATACTGCGCAAGATATCTCTGGAGATTAGTTCTATCATTTATATATATAGGAAAATATAGAGGAGCAGAAGTTACATCTTCAATATTTTGAATGGCATACTCAATCAAATCCAGATGAAGATTGTTATACAGATAAAGAAAGTTTTGGAATCTTGCTCTCTTGTTGCCATCAAAATCCTGACTCTTCAATGTGTTCATAGAGAAGGAAGACATAGCATGTGGTTCTATGATTCCTACAGCATGTGATTCAGCAGCCTTGTTTAATTGAATAGACAACTGTTTGATTTCTTCGCATGAAGTGTCAAAATATTCACCTCGTAGATACATGGCTCCAGTCTGCAATGAGACGAATGTCTGGTTTTCTTCGTTTGGAGCAGGTATATTATTTTCTTTACATTCCAAATATCCACCATCAGGAATGGGGAACCATTTACGGTAACTTCCAACGTAGTAATCCACAAAAACCAAATGTGAGTCGGAGAAGATACATTGGGTATTATCGATGAGTATCCGAGACCCTGAGTTTTTTAACTCTTTAAGGGCTTTGATTTCTTCATGGTTTAACTCTGTACCATAATAGGGGTGAGCAATGATAAGTGCAGGATGATTGTTGTCAAATTGTTCTTTTAATGACGGGATGTTAATTCGTAAATCTTTATTGATGGAATAATAAATACACTTCCATCCCTCTTGCTTAAATGGCATGTAAACGGTATCACAGGTATATGCCGGTAAAAGGACGATTTTGTTGGTAGAAGATAAAGACCTTGCAACAACTAAAAGAGCCTCTCTGCATAAAGAATATAGAACCTTTCCTGCAGGTAGGAGTTCTCTTTGTCCTATAGTCAGATTATCCTTATAAATCGGAAATATGCTACCTATATCTTTCATTTTACAACAACTTTCAGCCAATCTCGTTGATGAGTAATTGCATGTTCGAGTTCTTTCGCAGTTTGGAACTTTAGCACTAATGTGCCGATAGCATTGTTTGCCCCTTCAAAAGATTCAACTATGTCTCCCTGCTTCACCCATAGGTCTTTCTCAATTACCTCTGCGGAAAGATCATTACTGATTTCTAAATGGTCAAAGATGCCGTTCTTGTCTGCATGAAGGATAATTTCTGCCCAATGCCCATTGTAGGGTTTTTGCTCAATCTTTTCGGGCTCATCGCCGACCATTGCACGTGTAATTGCCGTTATCATATCCACACCAGTAGCATATCGGAGCATTTCACAGAGACGATTGCCTCCTCCACGAGGTGTCAACTCCATGATATAGGGCTTTCCGTTTGTTCCCACACGTACCTCAATATTGAATACGGCGGTCTTCAGATGAAGGAGTGTAATAAGGCGCTGTATCTCACTAGTGAGATAATCTTCTTCTTCTTTGGTAAAGGTAGAGGGCCATGAATAGGCTGCAGGTGTATAGGGATTGGTGGCATCTGCATCGAAACGCTGGGCGGAGAAGGATACAAACTTTAGGATACCATCTTGTGCATAACTGTCAGTATCGGAGGAACAACCTTTTTTATCTAAGAATTCTTCAACAATGACATGGCCACTGATGGAGTGGTCAAAGGCGTATTCCAAGGCGGGGCGTAGGTCTTCGGGTTTGTTCACACGGGTTACACCCTTGCTTCCTGCGGAATCTGTTGGTTTTACAATGCACGGCCAAGGGAACCAATATGTTTCACTCATAGCCTCTTCGATGGAAGCAAATCCTTTTGCCTCTGGTACATTGAAACCGTTTATTTTAAGAAAATTGCGGAATTTATCTTTGTTTTGAAGAATCTCAACACTCTCGAACGGGCCAAATGATGGTAGTCCCATTTGGTTCTGAACGTATGATGCGGCAACCACACCTGGATCGACGCCGAAGGACATAATGCCGTCGATTTGCTTCTCTTGTGCTACTTTCAGAACAGCCTCTTTGTCAATAATACTCACATTGACGTATTCATCAGAATACTTGTGAGCAATATTGTCGGGCAGATAATCTGCCGTGATTACATAATAACCCTGTTCATGGGCAGCCTTGATGACAGGCAATAAGTAGCGGATGCCGCCCAGGAGCATCAGTTTCTTTCTATTCATATAGGTAGTTGAAGAAGAAGTCTTCGTCAAAATACAATGATTTAGGCTCCCTGAATCTCATATAATCTATAACTCCACTATTGCGCATTGATTGCGTGAAATTAAAATTGTGGTAAATATTAAATGGATATGTATCAATCCTTGCATATACATCTCCATTATAATTAGGGGATGTAAAGCCAATAATATATCCAGATTTACTTAAAGGAATTTTCTTGAAATCATAATTCCCTTTTGCGTAGTAAATAAATGACTTGCCAGTCCCATCTGGCATTAAGACATGATTGCCATTCATGTCAAACTCACAACATAGTAAAGCCCTGTTTTCTTCATTCTGATAAATATACTCAAATTTTGAACTATCAAAAAGACTATCTTTTTTACACTTGATGATGCCGCTTTGTGTGGACTTAGTCGTATAATCTGTTACTAGGTAGGCATACTCCTTATCAAAATAAATACTTGCGAATTTGAAATTGTTACCACTTCCCAATCTATTAAAACTCCATTTGTCTTCTTGAGGATTGTATTCCCCTTTTATTAATTGACATTGAGAAGCCCCATCTCCAGTCATTATATAAAAGACTTTGTCGAATTTGTCAAACTTGACACCATGGGTGTGCCTGCATTTTTGTACCTTCCCGTCAATTTGGGTTTCATTAAAATTAATAGCACACTTAACTGTCTTTCCATAATCGGCCGAATACCAAACACGAGATACATAATTTGCATCCCATGAAGATGCATTATAATCCCCCCATACAATCATCTCAGTATCATCTATTTTCCATATATGATTTTTGCAATCTCCAACCTGAAAGAAATACTCTTTAGCAATAGGTTGAAAGACATTACCATCGTAATCAAAAACCTGAGACGGTGTTATGCATGTTAAATACTTGTCTATATAATAGCACCAATTCATTGTAGCAAACAACATTTCACCTGTTGAAAATATATGGAAATAAACCAGATCACCATAAGTATTCTCAAACTCCTTCCATGTCTTTCCTAAATCTTGGCTGATACGAAGGTATCTTCTTCCATCTCTTTCTGTTTCTTCTATAATAAAATTCCTAGCCGAATAAACAACATCTGTGGCTTCACCAACTATTAACTCTGAAAACCTAATTGGCTCCTTTGGGGTGGGTATATTTATAGAATCGGAATCAGAAGGATTTACGTCTACAGGAAATACAAATTCATCATCAAAAAGGTCATCACTATCACCACAAGAAATTATAAAACACCCAAAGATAAAAAGCAAAAGAATGGATACTAGGGCTCTTAAATTCTTAGTTTGCTTCATTTGAGATCAGATATTACAGTAAGATTGTTTCAAGAACTCTTTGAATATCATTATCTGTTAAAGAATGATGCATAGGTAGGCAAATAACGCTGTTAGCCATCTTATGAGCTACGGGAAGGTTCTCCGGACGAGCACTATCTAACCCACGATAGGTGGAGAACTCGCTTATCAAGGGATAGAAATAACGGCGGCCAAGCACTCCCTGCTCTTTCATCTTGAAATAGAGTTCATCGCGGGTCATGTTATACTTCTTAGCATCTACAAAAATGGGGAAGTAACTGTAATTGTGCTTTACACCGGGAAGGTCATCCCAATATTCAATGCCTGGAACATCTTTTAGTGCTTCACGATATTTGATGGCCACCTGATGGCGGGCTTCGATAGCGGCATCAACTTGTTTGAGATTAAGTAAGCCGTAGGCACTGCGCATCTCGTCCATCTTTGAATTGATGCCAGGTCCTACAACCTCTGTCTCTCCTGCAAAACCAAAATTCTTGAGATAGTCAATGCGCTGTTTGGTCTTAGCATCATGCATTATCATTGCGCCACCCTCAATGGTGTTATAAACCTTTGTTGCATGGAAAGACAAAGTGGAAAGATCGCCTGCATTCATTATGCTCTCGCCATTTACCTCCACGCCAAAAGCATGGGCTGCGTCATAGATGACTTTCAAGCCATACTTATCGGCGATATCCTGAATGGCCTTTGTATCACATGGTTTTCCATAGACATGTACAGGCATGATGGCCGTAGTCTTGGGGGTGATGGCAGCCTCTATCTTGTTGGGATCCATACATCCTGTTTTCCAATCAATATCTACGAAGACGGGCTTAATGCCATTCCACCACAGAGCGTGGGTGGTGGCCACGAAACTATAGGGTGTGGTGATGACTTCTCCTGTGATTCGCAAAGCCTGCAAGGCTGTAATCAAAGGAAGGGTGCCGTTCGTGAAAAGGCTCACATACGGAACTTTTAGGTATTCTGCAAGTGCCTTTTCAAGTTGCTTGTGGAACGAACCATTATTGGTAATCCACTTGCTGTCCCAAATCTCCTTTAGAAGTTCACTGAACTCATCGAAGTTTGGAAGTAACGGGGACGTGACGGTAATAATTTCTTTGTTCATGATTTTTTAACACCTAAAAGATAATAACTTAATGCAGGACTTAATCTAATGACGTTACTTATCACTAAACAAATTGATATAACTAGCAAAGAAAGAATAAGTGTAACAAAAAACTCAAGAGAAGGATTGCTTGTAGATTCAAAAAAAGAACCAATATTTTGTAAACCCCTTGGAACAATAAAATAATGTATTAGATATATATCAAGAGTTCGTCGTCCAATATACTGCAGGGCTTTACCAATTCTTTTTTCTTTAGTAAAAGAACTCTCATACTTCCTGAAAAAAGTAAAAACAATTATAATTCCTAATATTCCATATATTATGAATAAGACTTTTTCCATTATTTGAGTTTCCACTTTGTTTTCAACACATAATAGGAAAACAAAGGAAATAATAATAAAACCTATAATATACTTTTTATTTGTCAAAGAAACAAAACAATTGAAATACTTTTTTACAAATGTCCCCATGATGAAAAAGACATAATATCTCCATTTCTCTATACTAAGATACCTAAAAATTGCCCGTCCTATCTCTGATTTATCAAATACATTATGCGAAAAACTCAATACCATAACTATTATCATTATCAGGACGATAACTAAATCTGCCACCCCTCCCGATATTTTTTTCGGAATGGTTAGAATAGAAAGAGTATAAAAACAGAAGAAACAAAAAAGATCAAAGGTAAACCAATAACCAAGTTTAGATACCATCAAACCTTCTAATATATTATAGTTAAACACATAAGCATATAACAAAAAGAAGACAGTTGTGGAGACGATCTGCACTCTAAACTTATTCTTTAAAAAAAACTTTGTATAATCAAAGTTCCATATACGATCTGCTTTATATAATACCCAACCACTAATAAAGAAGAATAGTGGCATTCTAAATTTTACAAAAATATCATTATATGAAAAAGCATCTCCATTATAATTATAGGAAAACAAAAGAATATGAGAAAACACGACCAAAATCATTGTGAATCCTCTCATTGCATCTATATATTCTATGCGTTTTGTAGGTTTCTTTTCCATTCTATTTTATTTTTTCCTTAATTTGTTCAACAGCAAGAATGGCTTGTTGTTGACATATTTCTGCTGTATTGTTATCCATATCTTCTATACGGTAGTTATTCCCTTTAACTGATATTCCATACTTTTTTGAGAAAAAAGTTTCAAACCAGGTGCATGATGCTGCATATCTTCCTGTGTTATTGAGATGAGCTCCATCACGAGTTAGTCCAAGTTCATCATTAATGGATGTATTCCTAAGATTTTGTATCGTAATTCCAGAAGGAATAATAGTCCTAATCTTTGTCTCTTTTTGCATCTGAATAACCGCACTCCGAATGCTATCGAACATATCCTTTTTAGAACTGTATGCCCATGTCATATGCCATGCAATCTCTGCCTCTGGTTGTTTTTCCTGGATAATGTCTATCAATTTGTTCAAATAAGGTTGGTAAGTATTATATGAGCCAGATTTTTGAGAAACTTGCTGTAAGACAATTACATCCCATATTTGGTTTTCTAAACAGCCAAGTATAGAATTATTTCTTTTACGTTCATAAACAGAGCCAACGGATTCATAATAATTATAAACGTTATCATTACTTTGAAGATTCTCATAATGAAATTCTAAAGAAGTGCTAGCATGTACAAGCTTTGCAACCATTACATTTTTGAGACCAGCTTCTTCTATTAGATTAGGTAGATAGGCTATCCCATCATCAGTGAAACTGTTACCAATAGCCAAGATGTTATATTGAGGAATAGTATTTTTTTCTTCCTCTTCGTTGCTAGTACATGCGCTTAAAACAAAACAAACAAATAAAAAAACGAATAAGAAAATTCGTAATATAATATTTGTCTTATTTAAATTTAAAGCGTATTTCAACATGGCACTATAATATGATTAGGACATTTTATGATGCATGTTGATAGAACACGTAGGATGTTTTGATTGTAAAATATATCTGTTGAAATTAACAATGAAAAACGAGAAAACGTAGGGACTTTTGTGTTACTATTTTTTAGGTCTAGTTCTTAATTTGGTTGTTGAGGTTCTTTTAAAGTAGAAACTATGTACGACAACAATCACCATAGTGAAGGTTAAGTCTTTTTGAGACCAATGCTGCAGCAGGGGCTATGACGAAGGCGATTGTTTTGAGCAGGGGACCTTCCAAACGGGTGAGCAGCTCTTGGTTTTTAATCTTCAATGCTTTTCCGCAAGCCATGTATTCTGCCACGTATTTCAACAGGTCGCGGGGATTTTCCTGCAGGCGTCCGCGAAGCTCGTTGAGCATGACGTAGTTAGAGAAAGTGTAATTGAGGCATTTCTGTTTGTCAAAGTGGCGTCTCGTCAGACTATCCTGGTCGTTGTGGTGATAGATTCTCAGTGTGTCTTTAATGTATCGGGCCTTATACTTGCGGGCCACTCTGTTCCAAAGAACGGATTCCAACACGAGAGAAACTTTGTCGTAAAGCCATTTGCCGTCATCACAAAAGGCTTGGGTTTCGGAAAATGCTTCGGCTCTTCGGGAGATGATGTTCTCACTGGGATGCCGTTGGCTCCATTCCATCGTGATATAGTCTGTATCTATATATTCTCCCTTCCAACCATGATAACAAATGTTTTTTCCTGTTTCATCCACAGTCTGACCACAGACCATCCCGATATCTTTACGATTCTCTTGTTCTATTTTGTTCCATGTATCGGAGAACACCTCGATTGCATTGTCTGTCAGTTCGTCGTCATCATCGATATCAACCACATAGGGTGTCTTGATCCATTGGTCCCCTGTTCTGACAGCCCAGTGTTTGCCACGGTGCTGGAGTTTATGATAATCTATCTGTATCTGATTCTCTGCTATGAGTTCTTCTACAACAGTCTTTACCTCTTCTGTCGTACTGTCATCAATAATCAGCCATATAAAGTCTTTCCGTGTCTGCCGCCTCAGCGATTCATACAGCCGCTTAAGTTCCATCGGCCTGTTACAAGCACATGTGAAGACGGTGATGGGCATAAAAGTTTAAGCGCAGCTTCGCTGCTGGTTAAAGGAGCCTACCCCTCCCCCTCCCTGAAGGGAAGGGAGTGACGATAACAATAACGAAAGCAATTATTTACTGAACACAAAGACACAAAGATATAACGATGACGATAACGATAACTATCTGTCCACGAATGTCCACTAATGAAATACTAATATATTACTCCCACGGAAATCTCGTGCAAACGAGAGCAGAATCAAGCTCGCTTGAATTATGCCGAGTGCTGCCAAGATTCATAGCGTAGCTTATAATACACGAAAGACACAAAAACTACTGAAAACCACTTTTCTGTAAAGCATCCGTGCTGTTTGCACGTCTGTGTCGATAGATGCTCATCACCATCCTGCAAGTAAACTTGCGTCTGTTGCCGATCATCTTTCACCAGCCCTTTCGGACCTGTCTTTACAGAAAAGTAAAAACAGAGAAAACCGGCTTATGCCTTGACGTTAACTTTAACCTTTACCTCTTTCGGGAATGTGCATTCCTTAATTTCCCCTCAAGTAGCGTAAGTGCTTGACCCAATGGTTATTATGATTTTCGTAAGTGCTGAAATTGCCAAAATATGACATTTTCGGGGGCAAAGGTACGAATTTTTAACGATAACGATGACGATGACGATGACTTTTTTCTTCGAAAACTCGAAAACACAATGATTTTTAGACAGAAGAACATAAGAAATAGAAGTTTTTACTGTCCACGAATGAGCACGAATGATACACTAATGTATTTTCTCCCACAGAAAACACAGAAGACACAGAAATCTTTTATATGAAACATCTGTGCCATGGGCACCTCTGTGTTCCTTACAAGTCCATCACAGCTGAGAGCAAGCTCTCACTGCTGATAGCCATATAAGGAACAGCCCTTAGGGCTTGCTTCATATAAAAGAAAAAATAGCAGCGAGAATTTAGGAATACGGAAGAAGTTGGTAAAGGGTTAAGCGCAGCTTTGCTGCTGTTTAAGCGCCCTGCGGGCTGTTTAAGCGCTGCTTTGCAGCTGGTTAAAGGACAATGAAAACGAAAGACAAAAAACGAAGGACTATGACAAATCCTGTAATTTCCTCCGTAAAGGAATGGTCGTACATTCATGTTGAGGCTAACTCGGTAGTTTTTAATCGTCTGCAAAAAGAACAAAAAGGCGATGAAATGGGCAATTTTAGATATAACCTATCGATTTTCAACTCTCTCCATCATTCGCCTGGTTGGGGATTTTTTTAAGAAAACTTGTCGAATTTGTATTTACGGAATTATTTTTTTGCCAAATTTCGTGAGTGATTAGGGCCTAATTACGGAGGAAAAATGAAAGATTTGGGGAGTGATTAGGGCCTAATTAATTATAAGGGTTTAAGCGCAGCTTCGCTGCTGTTTAAGCGTCGCGATGCGACTGTTTAAGCGCCTTCGGCTGTTTAAGCGCTGCTTCGCAGCTGTTTAAAAGTTTATGACTATGACGATGACTATGACGTTGGTAAAGGTTTAAGCGCTTTGCTGTTTAAAGGGGGCTTCTTACAGGGTTTTTACTTTTACACCATTTAATAGGGGTCTGTCGAGGCGCCAAGTGATGGAATCACGATGGGCGGTGGGACGGAACTTGATGTGGAAATCACGGATGTGCTGGTGTGGGTCGAAGTCGGCAGGGTTTTCTACGGATTTACTGGTGACACCGATGTGGAAGCTGCCGATGTCGGGAATAGAGATCTCATGACCGTCTAACAGGTGATGGTGCATGACGTCGACCAACTCGGTGAGGACGAGGTTGACGTCGGAGGGTTTGGCGGAACAGTTGCGCGAGATTTCCTTGGCAATTTGTTTGAAGCCGACGCGGCCCATCTTGCGGGTGCGGGCGAAGTAACGGTCGGCGGTGCGATGTTTTTCTAATGTACAGGTAATCATATTTTTAAAATAAAGGGTTAAACGTTGCTTCGCAACTGGTTAAGCGTCGCGATGCGACTGGTTAAGCGCCCTGCGGGCTGGTTAATGATAAGGGGTTAAGCGTTGCTTCGCAACTAGTTAAAGGACGAAAGGCGAAAACTTTCTGTCCACGAATATACACGAATGAGACACTAATGTTTTTCTCCCACGGAATACACAGAAGACACAGAAATCTTTTATATGAAACATCTGTGCCTTTGGCACTTCTGTGTTCCTTCCATGTCCTTCACAGCTGAGAGCAAGCTCTCACTGCTGATAGCCATATAAGGAACAGCCCTTTGGGCTTGCTTCATATAAAAGATAAATTAGCAGCGAGAATTTGGCAATACGAAAATTAAACGATGACGATGACCATGACCATGACTATGACGATGACAATGACGAATTACGACTTTGAAAATGCAAAGATAGGTGGGGGGTGTTCAGCGAGAATGGACGCGGAAGAAAAAGTTGGGAATGGGGTAAATTATATGGTTTGGGCTTGGCGGATTTGGGGAAATATCGTAAATTTGAAACGCGAAATCTACAACAACGATAAAATTTAAAAATTTATTTTTGATATGAATCATAAGAACTACGCCTTACGGGAGATGTTGGTGGACAAATGTCTGCAGAATGGTCGGGCGATGACAGGTCGGGAGATCATGGACTTTGTGAACAGATATCTGGAGGAGAATGGTTTTGAGATTATTCAGTCGCGCACCACTTTGATGAATACTTTCGACTCCATGCAGGCGAATCATCGTGTGACTATCAACAAGGAGCGCCGCGGTAATCAGTGGTATTATTGGTACGCCGGGGCAGACACTTCCATCTTCAAGAGTGATGTCTCCGCTGATGACTATGTACGTCTCAGGAAACTGCTGATGGAACAAAACGGGGCAGGTATCGATTTCCTGCTGCCTCTCCAGCGGGCTATAGAGAACAAACAGCCGGTATGGTTGGATTACCATAAGTTTAACTGTGATCATTCGCTGGGCCGCATCGTTCATCCTTATCGGGTGAAACGGTTTCACGGACGTTGGTATCTGTTGGCTTGGAACACACATGGGGAGCATCTTTCGGTGTTCGGCATGGACCGTATCGTGAAGATGAGGGTTGCTGACGGGGTGCCGTATCGGGAACCGGAATCCCTGGTTAAAACCTATTTCGATGATATGGTGGGGGTGACTCGCCGGCCTGGAGATGAGAGAGAGGAGGTGAGGCTACGCGTAGAAAATGACCTGGTGCCTTATCTTCGTTCCCGAAAAATTCATCATTCCCAGCAATTCCGTCAGATGACCCCACAATATACAGAGGTACGCCTGTACCTTATTATTAATCCGGAACTGGTGCAGGAGTTGTTGCAGTATAGCGGAAAAGTGGAGGTGATGAGTCCGGTAAGTCTCTGTGAAGAGATAAAAAAGCGACTTCGCAAAGCGTTGAAAGTCAACGAATTGTAACTTTCTCTGAATAATATTTTCCCGCGTTCATTCTCGCTGAACGGGTGCGTATTATCTTTGCAAACAGAAAAAAAAGAGACCCACCTAAATCCTCCCTGCATAGGGAGGACTTTCCGAAGGCCGAAGTTTCAAAAGATTAAGATATACGATAGATAACAAATAATTACTAAAACTAAAAAACCGCCCTCTATCTTGACAGTATGTAAGTCCCCCTCTAAGGGGGATGTAGAGGGTCTTTCATTATGAACAAACAATCTAAAACAAAAATTGATGAGCGGATGCTGACGGCACATTTCTCCCTCAGGGAGATGTGCGCCAGTGGCACCGCCATACGACTCGGCATCGAGAATGTGCCGGATGAGGCCGAGATTAAACGGCTGCAACAATTGTGTGAACATGTGCTGGAACCCTTGCGGCAACGCTTCGGTGTAATCCGGATCACCAGTGGGTACCGCTGTGAACGACTGAACCGAGCCGTGGGCGGCGTGAAGAACTCGCAACATCTGCGTGGCGAGGCGGCCGACATCCATGTCTCGGACATCGAGGTGGGCCGCAAGATGTTCCGCTTTATAAAAGAGAACCTGGAGTTCGACCAGCTGCTTTTTGAGCATATCCGTGAGAATGGGGTGTGCTGGTTGCATGTGAGTTACAGGAACCCCTCCCCATCCCTCCCAATGAAAGCGAATCGGCGGCAGGCTATTGATAATTATGTGGCGCCACCTAAAGCCGAGGAGCTGAAGTGGGTGTATTAATTGTAAAGGGTTAAGCGTTGCTTCGCTGCTGTTTAAGCGTCGCGATACGACTGTTTAAGCGCCTTCGGCTGTTTAAGCGCTTCGCTGTTTAAAGGACAATGACGTTTTGAGCCCTTTGATTTAACGGAACACAAAGACACAACCCCCTGCGGCAAAGCCGTAGCGTCACTGACCAAAGGGAAGTAAAGTCACAAAGTTTTTTCTGTCCACGAATGTACACTAATGAAACACGAAGTTTATTCTCCCACGGAATACACAGAAGACACAGAAATCTTTTATATGAAACATCTGTGCCTTTGGCACTTCTGTGTTCCTTCTATGCCTATCACAGCTGAGAGCAAGCTCTCACTGCTGATAGCCATATAAGGAACAGCCCTCAGGGCTTGCTTCATATAAAAGATAAATAAGCAGCGAAAATTTGGCAAGACGGAAAAAAAACGATTCCATTTCGTTCTTTAATTCAAAAAGTAAGGTCTCCTTATTAGTGGGCCGGGATTTTATCGTAAACCGAAGGGAGGTAAAGACACGAAATTTTGACTATGACTATGACGACTATGACTTGCTACCCTCTATACTCTTTTTATATTAACCTTATTTATTAACTTTGACCTTTAACCCCTATTATGTTCCCCTCCCTAAGCAGGGTGGGGTAAGGGGCGGGTCGCTTAATTTTTATTTTATTATGTCAGTATTTTACAAGTTGACTCAGAACAAGAATGAGAAGATGACTGGCGCTTACCAGAAGTGGTACGCCAGCGTAGTACCCACCGAGACGAAGACGCTGAAGGATATCAGTGAGATCATCCAGCGTAACTGTTCGATGAAGAAGAGTGACGTGAACGCTGTGCTCACCGAACTCCCTGAGGTGATGAAGGACATGCTCCAGAATTCTTTCCGCGTACGCGTGGACGGTCTGGGTACCTTTAAGATCGGTATGCACTCCAGAGGTGTGGAGAACATCAAGGACTATAACGTGAACGAGCACGTGAAGAGTCTCCGTGTGATATTCATGCCCGAGTCGGAGAGCGCTTCTACCGGCAAGCGTGTGCGTACGCTCCTGCAAGGCATCACCCTTAGTGATATCTCGAAGAAGGCGAGCAAGGAGGCACTGGATGCTCAGGCTGCAGCAGAAACGGCGGAGCCGTAATGTAAGGGGTTAAGCGCAGCTTCGCTGCTGGTTAAAGGAGCCTCACTCCAGCCCCATCCCTGAAGGGAGTGACGATGACTATGACAATGACGATGACAGGAAGGGGGCTGGGGGGCTTTTATAATTATTTAATCTTATATATTATGAAGAATATTAATTGGAAGAAAATCGTTGAGTTTGCAATTGCTGTGTTGACTGCCTTGTTGGGTGTGTTGGGAGCGAATGCGATGAGGTAAAAGATGACGTTGGTAAAGGTTTAAGCGCTTCGCTGTTTAAGTGCCCTTCGGGCTGTTTAAGCGCCACTACGTGGCTGTTTAAAGGCCGATGGCTATGACTTACTGTCCACGAATGTACACTAATGAAACACTAATGTTTTTTCTCCCACGAAATACACGAAATACACGGAAAGGATTAAAGAGCGAAATGTAAGTCATATTCATGACTTGTTGATGTAATTGTAAGGGTTGTCACTTGAGAACAAGTTCTCAGATGACCGCCCTTCCACTTACAGAATCGTTTGCAACGATTCCATTTCGTTCTTTAATTACAATAATATAGGATGCCAAGAGTAATATACTTCACTAACAATATGATGCTCATTGATTGAAGGCGTGCATTCGCGGATCAAAATAAAAAAAGAATTCTGTGGGTTCTGTGTGTTTTGTGGGAGAGTAAAAATGAGGTGGAGGATATTCTGTCGCTGTTTCCAAGTTCCTTCCTTATGCAGGTAGGGACGGGGTGGGCCTTAATTTGTAGTAGGCGTAGCCAATGACTTCGTGGAGGAGGGACTGCCAGGAACGCATGACGGTGAGATTGGGGAACCAACGGTTCTTCTGATGGGGGTCACGGACGATGCAGTCGGTGGCGTAGGGATCACAGATGATGCCTTCTTCCTGGAATGTCATGAGGGCACGAGGGAGATGGATAGCGGAAGTGATCAGTAACCCTTCCCCAGCCCTTCCCGAAGGGGAGGGGGATTTTTTTAGGAGAGCTTTGATAGTTGAGGCATTTTCTCTTGTTGTCTTAGCGGTGTTCTCCAGAATGAGGGCGGAATCGGGGATGCCTAGGCGGGTGATGTAGGCTCGCATGGCGGCAGGGTTGCCTTGGGTTTCATCGGGATCGTCGGTCTGACGGTTGCTGGAGTCGGAGGCGATGATGAGTTTGCGGATCTTACCTTTGTGGTAGAGTTGGATGCCTTCTAACAGGCGATCTATCGTATAACTGAACTCTGGACGGTTCCTGTCAGGGTCCCATTCGCCATAACCGCCGAGAACGATACCGTAATCGTAAGTCTTGCCGGCAGGAATCAGATTGGAATATTCGCCGCACCATGCCTTCTCCGCCTGTTCGTAGATAGGACGAATGGAGAAAAAGAGGGTGAACACGACGGCTGCCGTGATCAGTGCTATCCTGGTCTTGCGCCTACGGCGGCAGATATAGGCGGCCGCCAGCAGGACCAAGATGTAGCAGATGGGGGATGTTATGAGTGTGGACATGATTTGGTAAAGGGTTAAGCGCTTCGCTGTTTAAGCGTCCTTCGGACTGTTTAAGCGCTGCTTCGCAGCTGGTTAAAGGACGAAAAACGAAGGACGATGACCTTATAAGGGGTTAAGCGTTGCTTCGCAACTGTTTAAAGGACAATGACAGGGGGGGCTTTATTTATAAAATTCGGCGTACCATTCGGCGAAACGGCGGAGGCCTTCACGGAGTGGGGTGGAGGGACGGAAACCGAAATCGCGTTCGAGGGGTGTGGTGTCGGCATAGGTGATGGGAACATCACCAGGTTGCATGGGCACCAGTTCTTTGTGGGATTCGAAGTCGTAATCGGCGGGAAGAACTCCGGCACGGACCAACTCTTCCTGAAGGATCGTGACGAAGTCGAGCAGGTTCTCCGGGGAACTATTACCTATATTATATACTTTATAGGGAGGAATGGGCAGACCGTCCTCACCCGTCTGTTTCTCAGGAGCATGCTGCATGACCCGCTGGATGCCCTCCACAATGTCATCGACATAGGTGAAGTCGCGCTTACAGTTGCCATAGTTGAAAATCTGAATGGTCTTGCCCTCACGGAGTTTGTTGGTGAATCCGAAATAAGCCATGTCGGGGCGTCCGGCAGGACCATAGACCGTGAAGAAACGGAGTCCCGTAGAGGGGATGTTGTAGAGTTTGGAGTAGGCATGCGCTAGCAGTTCGTTACTCTTCTTCGTAGCCGCATAAAGGCTCACTGGGTTATCCACCTTATCGTCCGTAGAATACGGCACTTTCTTATTGGAGCCATAAACGGAACTGGAAGAAGCATAAACAAGGTGTTCTACGCCAACGTTAACCTTAACCTTAACTTTGGCTGCGCCTTCTTTATCGTTATCGTTAGGGTTAGCGTTATCATTGGCATGGCGGCAGGCTTCGAGGATGTTATAGAAGCCGATGAGGTTGGACTCGATGTAAGCGTCGGGATTGGTGATGCTATAGCGCACGCCAGCCTGGGCAGCCAGATTCACTACAATATGCGGTTGATATTCGGCGAAGACGCGGTCGATGAGGGCGCGGTCGGCTATGTTGCCGCGGATGAAGGTAAACGATGACGATAACGATGACGATAACGATGACGATGACGATGACAAGGTCTCCTCAATTTCCTTTAGACGGAACTTTTTGAGGTTTACGTCGTAGTAGTCGTTCATGTTGTCGATACCTACGATGGTGCAGTTCGTTGTGTTCTGAAGGAGTCTCTTTACCAGGTAAGAACCGATAAAGCCGGCGGCTCCTGTCACTAATATGCGCTTTCCGTTTAATTCTATATTATCCATATTTATCCAAATTTCTCAATAGCTTCATGATAAGTATCCAAACTTCCGATGTCGAATCTGCCTCCATTCATTTTCCAGGCATACATCTCGGTATGATCTACCAGATAATGGGCCAGGTTTCCGGGCGCATCCTTTCCGCAGCCATTTTCGATGGCATGCAGGATGAGGTCGAGATCCTTCTCGTGGTAGAAGTAGAAAGGCGGCACTGCCCAATGACTCTTGGGTTGTTGCGGTTTCTCTTCCATGTTGAGGACACGCTGCTGTTCATCAAGTACCACCACACCCGTGCGCTGTAGCTTCTCGATGGAAGGCTGTTCGTGACACATGATACAACTGGCGTTTTTCTCTTTTGCAAAGTTGATGAAGTCGCGGAAAGAGAAAAAGAGGAGGTTGTCGGCGGCTAAGACTAAAAAAGACCCACCCAAACCCTCCCTGCATAGGGAGGGCTTATGAAGACCCTCTAAACATTCCTCGCTACGCTCGCCCCCCTTAGAAGGGAGTGACGATGACGATGACGATAACGATGACGATGACAATGACGATAACGATGACGATGACAATGACGATGACGATGACGATGACAGGGGGGAGTTGGAGGGGGTCTCTTTTATTGCCAACAACAAATCGCAGACGGCGCCTAAGCGCGTCTCGTTGGTTTCTGTACCGTCATCGATGATGCGGAGGGGTTTGGTGTAGTGTTGTTCAGCGGCCCATTTCTCGAATATGGGAGCGAACTTATGGTTGGTGACAATGATATGTTCGGTGATTTCCGGAATGGTATCGATGTCATCGAGGATACGGCCCAGAATGGTGTTCTGACCAATCTGGAGCAGAGGTTTTGGGAAGTTCTTCGTAAGTTCGCCTAAGCGTGTGGCGTAGCCTGCGGCAAGAATAACACTTTTCATATATTTCAACGATAACGTTAACCTTAACGCTAACAATTTTTAGGGTTTTCTTATTATATTAATCAGGCCGTGAAGTTGGCGTTCAATCTCACTTAGCCTTTGGATTATTTGATTATAGGTGTCATTATCAATGTAACCTATTTTCTTAGCAATTAATAGTTGTGTTTCAACTTCAAACGCAGAGCCAAGTGAGAAGTCAAGAAAATGGGCAAAATCATTGTCAGAAGGCCTTGATGCTCCTTCTGCTATGTTTGATGCAATCGAAACAACT
>JBGUIU010000054.1:0-1774 GCA_045113275.1 Paludibacteraceae bacterium | reverse complement strand
TCTTTCAATGTCAATTGTCTCATTTTCTTCATCAGAAATTTTGATTGAACATTCGTACTTGTTCGTATCAACAACACAATTTACCGTCAGTCCTGTCTTCGTTTTGGTACTGCTGATATAACTCACTATAGTCTTGATATCTAGCAAAGGTTTTCCTTCCCAGTTTTTACTTATGTAACAGAAAAGACGGTGTTCAACTTTATTCCATTTTGATGTACCTGGAGGCATATGGTAGACATGAATTTCTTTATCTATTTCTGTCGCTAATAATGCTAACTGGTATTTCCAAAGTCTTGGACGCCATCCATTGCTGCCGCCACTATCGCAAACAATCATTATTTTTTTTGAATCGCCGAAGTTCTCTTTTCCTATATGCATCCACCATCTGCGGATACTTTCAACTGCAAATTCACCCGTGTCATGATCTGTTCCAAGATTAACAAAACCGGTGTTATCATTGACTACATAAATTCCATACGGAGCAACCTTGCCCAATTCTGGAATAGGAAAGTCGTGATCCAAAACTTTACGTCCATCCTTTTCTTTTCTATATTCCGCCCCGTTATTTTTGAAATTTCCAACAAGTTCTTTTTTCTTTGTATCCGTTGACAGGATTGGATCTCCTTCGTTACGAAAGTCTTCTATAGCCTTGTTGATCCTTCGAAATATTTCATCCCTTCCAGGGTGTTCCTTTCCGACTTGCATATGTTTTTGGTTGACCTGCTTACTATAGCCTAGTTCTTCAAGCAGTCTTCCTACCAGATCTTTGCTTGCCGTATACCCTCGCCGTTTTAATTCTTCAGAAATATCTCTCAGAGACAGATTGGTCCAAAGTAAAACTTTTTCAGGTGATCCGTACGTGCTATTACTGACTAATTCCTCGACAACTTTTAAAATCTCTGGTTGTTGAGTCTTAACCGATTTCCTTCCTCCACCTTCCTGCCTTATTCGTTCCTGAGAAATGTCTAAATTACCTTTTTCTAATGAGGTACGTCCTGATGATACGGTTCTGGGATCTAGACCAAAGGCTGATGCAACTATCTTATCCCCACCATATCCATAAGCTTTTGATATACACCCGCTCAGAATTCTCTGTTGCTTTTCATTGAAAATCTTTGGTGATATCTCGCCAACATCATGTAGGATTTGAGTTAACTTATCTGCCGTTGCCATATGCTATACCCCGTATTTTTATAATACAAAGTATACCATATCGATGTCCGTATTTCTATTTTAAGAATTACATATTATTTTGCGACAGTTCCTTTATTTGCGCTCGACATATCTATACCTATACGGTACTCAGGGAGTTTACCAACTATCTGAGTACGAGATATCAAGGGACAAAACGAAAAAATATCTTTCACTGGTGAAGTGGAAGTTTGGTTTGATGACAAAAGTAAAATTGTAATGAAATAGGAGTAATACCATGGCTAGGTTAGCTTGCTATTGTGGTGCTGACATGACCGATACAAAAGGTCCTTCACCACATTTGTTAAATGTATTTTTGAGGTCGGAAATTGATAAGGCTTTATCCTATAATCCAAATATTTGCTTATGGGATTTATATACAGGATGGGATGAATTAGCTGAATGCGATAATTCTTTCCAAAATCGTTCTGAACCGGTTGAATACTGGTACTGTACTGAATGCAAACGAATTTATGAAGTACAGGCAGTTTCTTGCGGCAAAATATTAAGGTGTTTCAAACCTGTTTCCGATCTAACAGAGGAATATAGTCTGGAAGGTTATGAGGAATTATTCATACTGTGG
>JBGUIU010000053.1:0-2818 GCA_045113275.1 Paludibacteraceae bacterium | reverse complement strand
AGAAGTGCCTTGATGATAGCAATTAATGAAGTCATTATAAACGTAGCTTCCATTTTTTGTAAAATAATTCATTGACAGATAATGCATGTTTGCCACTCCTGTATTATTATTTTCTGTGATGTTTGTTTGTGCCAAAACGTTGGAGGATGACATACCCATACCAGCGACTAAGAGAGCCGCCATTAAAACTTTCTTTTTCATTTTTCTTGAATTTTTAAATTTTAAATAAATACTACTTTTTCGTATCAATAGCATTATAGTGTTTTTTCATTTCATTTAAATTAATGTATTGATACTGTAACTATATATAGTTAGTGCTTGCATGCAATTTGATTAATGCAAAAAATGTGCCAAAAATAGTAAACATTTTTATATATAGTAGATATGTTATGTTAAGTTATTGATATTAAACAATATAAAATTTTCACTTGAATTACATATTTAAGAGTAAAAAAAGGCTGAATCTCTTTGTCTTGAGATTCAGCCTAATGTTTCGTCCACTTTTTAATTGGACAATGATAATTCAGTTGACTATTTGATAATCACCTGATTAGACCATAGATTGTCGTTGGTAAAGATCTTTACATGATAGATACCACTCTTCTTGTCTGACAAATCGATGACCACCTCTTTTTGGTCGTCGCTTTGTGTATAGATAACTTTACCCATCATATCGATAATCTCAATGGTATAAGGCATATCAATTTCACCCAATGAGATGGTAAATATACCATCGGATGGATTTGGATAAATACCGAAACGATTTCTGGTATTTCTATCCATTGATTCATCCTCATCTGCTAATTCATCGTTGTTGATGAAGGCTCTTCTTACGTTTCCAGTAGGACAAGTGTATTGTTCTACAGAAGCTGTGAATTTACCATTGTTCTTGACAGAGAAGCCCGCTTTGAGTGATACTTTGTGTTTCGCCATGAAACGAGTCTTAGTGTTGCTGATGGTCACATTACCTTGTGCATAATCAGAGATGACGTTTTTACCTGCTATAATATCGGTGCTACCATACACGTCTCTTGCTCGGTTGAAAGTCATATTTTGGATAAATAGATTATCCGGACCTGTGTAGGTGATGTAGTTATGCTTCTTGACCGTGATGGTGTAAGGATAGTTAACACCTGTGAAGTTTGCATTGGAACCCGTAGCTACCTTCATTTTAGAGGTATTGGACGGATCCTCTAAACTGTTAAGTATAATCGTGCAATTGGATACACCTCCTGTACTTACATATACGCTTGTACCGCTTTGTGAGATAGTTGGATAGATGCATCTTGGCACTTGGGTAAACATGTGGCTACTTGGATCACCGAAGTACATGCCGATTAAATTATGCCAGTCGTCATGGTCCCTAAATAAGCATTCTCCGACAGATTTATCTGTTCCCAATAAATCATTCATAATATATCTAGTGTCGGTATCACAAAATGAAGTGGTTCCTGCTTGTGCAAATCCATATGCACCAACAGCTCCGCCTGGCATTCTAAGTAGATTTTCACACATACAACCACCATTTAATAGGGCTTTGTCATTACCAGCTGCCTTATTTCTTGGGTATGCATTATTATCTATTGATTCACCACCTACAAAAGTACCTGTCCAGCAGGTGAAATTGTAGAAAAATGTAGGCATGTCAACATTTGTGAGATCTGTAACTTTTCCAACACTAGGATCTGGATCGGTGTTATAAAATCTTTGGTTTGTATTTTTCCCTGTTGGAGTATATCCATAAACTTGTCCATGTCCGCCATTATACATGGCATAAATAATACCATTGTTTATAACGTCAACAATATCATTGGATGATTGTTCCCAAAAGGATCCGCAGCCATTCATGATTGAAGGCAAATTACTTCCATTAGAATATTTTTGAGGACAATATTGGGATATTCCTTTCTCTGGCTCCATATAATCGGCAAAATAAATCCGATTCACGTTGATCCCTAATCCAGTAACAGATTGAACTTGTTGAGTTAAATCTTCCGTTGTTTTAAAATATGCATAATTAGCTTTTCTATCTGGATTTTCTGTTTCCGATGAGATATCTTGGAAAAGACTCATGTGTAATGCATTGGAATAATAATTCGGATTCGTTGGAGGCATCCATTCATATCGAATGATTTTGTCAATGATATCTTCTGCCTCTTGTGCTGTACGAGCCGAGATTCTACCTCTTGGAATAGAATTTGAGTTATTATGGGACCATGTGGTTTGCCTGGCAAATTCGTTATCTGTCATGATAGGAATCCCAAGACTCCATTCGTTATTTACAGAACCATATATGTCATACATCCTCATACCATTACTATCAATTCCCCGATAACGATAATTGTTTTCCACAAAACTGTTCTCTCCTATGTTAGTTATTCTTACTCGTGGACTAATAGAAATTGGTTGAAGATCTGTGTCACAGCCAATAATCATTAGGAATTTAGGCATGCCATTTTGTGAATAAAATTCTCTGATTCTTGTTAAAGCTGTATTCCCATATTTTGATGTCATATAGATCACGTATGGCTTGTAACCTCTTGAAGCTTCCCAGTCTTTGAGACGGTTGGCAGCATCTGTATATTTGCTGGTGGTTACGATTAAGTAATCGTAATTGGCCGCCTGAACAGAGACTGATATAGAAAGCAAGAGGATTATGAATTGTATAATCTTTTTCATCTTGCTCTTATTTTTCTAGTGACTCAATTCTTGACTTTAGTGCATTGTTTTCTTTTTGTAACTCGATCATGTGAAGTGTCAACTCCTCGATTTTCTCCAATAAGAGATTACTCATCTGAGCCACACTCATACCATTCTC
>JBGUIU010000052.1:0-4457 GCA_045113275.1 Paludibacteraceae bacterium | reverse complement strand
ACATTGTAGATTCCTGCTTTGCCTGCAGTGAATTTGTATGATTGTTCAACTGATTTAAGGATATTGTTTAAGGATGCGCTTAATACGCCGTTGGAACCAGGATTGATTTCTTTACCGTTGACCAATACAATCAATTCAGCGTTGGTATCGGCTTTAACGATGATTTCAACTTCATCTCCAACAGTTAAGTCATCTTTAGAGACAATTTCCACTTGAATGTTGGCAGCCGCTTTATCACTGACAACAACATTTGCAGTTTCGGATTCACTGGCATTGTATTTGTCATCACCTTCATATTTGGCAACGACAGAGTATTCTCCAGCTTTATCAAATGCAACGGTTACGTTATTGGTTTGTGACAATTCGATTGCATATTCCTTATCTCCAACTTTAACAATTACGATACCAGTAGCACCATCAGTAACTTCAACAGCAATTGTAGTTTCCACACCTGTTTTAATTTCACTTACAGCAGTTAAATTGACAGTAGATTTATTTTTAGCTACAGTAAATGTAGTGGAACTAGATTTACCATAATACTTATCATTTTCAGCGGCAGTTGCTACAACAATGTATTCTCCAGCGCTTAAACCGTTTTCAATAGTTATAACACCTTCAGACAATGTGTAATCTTTACCGTTGATTGTTACATTAACGGCAGTGTCATTAGTTACGGTAATTGTAATTGCATTTCCAACATATTGAACATCAATTGGGTCAATTGAAACAGTTGGAGTCAATTTATCAACAGATACCATAGCGGATTCCACTGCAGGTGCATGATTATCATCACCAAGATATACTGCAACAATACTGTGGTTTCCAGCTGTAATGTTTTCGATTGTGTATGTTGCTTCTCCATTTTCTAATGGCACTTCGTGTTTTTTACCGTCAACAATGATTGTAATGTTTCCGGAAGCTCCAGGAACATTTACATTAACTGTAACATTATTGTCAATTACAACTTCAGAAATAATGATGTTGATTTCACTATCTAATTTTGAAACTGTAAATTCTGTTTTATTTTCACTAGATATGAATTTTGTACTATCACTTTCAAAGATTACACCAGCAACATAATTGCCTGCAGGTAATTGAACAGTAATTTGACCTTTACCGATATCATTAATGTCAACTGGATATAATTTACCGTTTACAACTACTTTTACAACACCAGCCGCATCAGGATTAATTGAAACAGTAATGACCGCTTCCTCATCAACTGTGATATTGTCAGCTGAAATGGTTAATTCAGGATCTTGTGGAATATTGTCTTTAACAATATTATCTTCACCTGCTTTAATTTCAACAGCATCATCACCACATAAATCAGCTGAAACAAGATAGTTGTCGGTTATTGTTGCATCATCAACTTCAAGGAATGATATTGCATAGTGACCTTCAGTTATGATTGTGTTGTCTGTAATTACAATATCTGGAGTTGTACCATCTTGAGCGTAGCTGATACCATAAATGTAGTTGCCTTCTGCGTATTCGCCGATGTTGTATGTGTAGATTGTGTTATCTTTAATTTCAACATCACCGGTTTGGATTTCAATGCCTGAGACAAGACCAGTATCATGAGCAGCAGTTGCTAAACCTGTTACGTTGATGAAGTTGCCGCTGATTACAGCATCACATGGAGCTCCCATATGGGATGGGAACCAGATACCAAGGTTAGGACCATTGGAAACTGTAGTAATGTTGTTGTCTGTTACTTCAAACTCGGAAGCGATGGCAAATATTGCATATGCTGAGCCTGCTTCATCTTTTCCACCTGCAGTGGATAAGTTGAAGTTATTGTTTGAAATGCTTAACTCTTCATCATTAATGAGTTCTACAGCATACAAGTAGACGTCTTTACCTGCAGGAGTGAAGGTATCAATCATTGAAATGTTGTTTCCATCGATTGAACCTGTAGAACTTGCAACATACAATGCTTGTAGTGTTGGAGTGGTTCTGTCAAGCCTGTTGGTAGTTACATCCAAGTTGTTGTTTGTGAATTTGAATTTTTCAGCACCGTTAATTCTTACGCCGTTAACAGCACTTAATCCCATTACATAATATTCGTTTTCATATACATCCATCAAGAAAGCAGGAATTACTGCAGTAATGTTGTTGCCGTCGATTACAAGACCTTCAATAGGATCTTCATCATCGAACACACTAACGCCTGAGTTTACGCAGATTGCATTAGTCACTTCGTCAACTGCATATTCATCCACAGTACTTTCGAAGTAGATATTGTTGTTCAATATTTGAGCTCCGTTGGCACCTGGATAAACATTGATTGCATTTGCGGCTTCGGTTACGACATATGTAATGTTGTTGTTGGAAATTACAGCATTTTCACCTGCAATATCTATTAAATTGCCTAAATCGCTGTTTGCAACCAAAGTCATATTGTCTAAGGTTACGTCATTACCAGCAATGATAAATGCGATATCATTCAATACTGCATCATCACCAGTAATGGTTATAGGTCTGTCAAGAGTAATGTAACTTACTAAATTAGAGAACTCACCTTGGAAAATCAGTTCATCAAAGGTAATTGTATCCAATAAATTACCAGAATCATCGAAGTAGTCATAGAAATTGTCTTTGGTAACGATATTTGTTAATTCTTTAGGAATGTTGTCTTCAATGACGTTGTTGTCACCGTTTTGGATATATACTGCATCACTACCGGTTAAATCATGACCATAAAGCTCGTTTCCAGTAATTATTGAATTGCTTGCATCCAAGAGATAGATTGCATATTTACCTTCAGTCCAGACATAATTGTCCTGAATGTCAAATGTACGTCCACCGTACATATATTGGATATAGCTTATACCAGACAGGTAATCGTTTTCACCATATTCAGCCACATTGTATGTGTAGATGGTGTTGTTGTATATTTGAGAATCTCCGTTTTGGATTTCAATACCTGAAACAAGTGCCCAGTTATTGCCTGCAGCAGCCAGACCGGTTACGTTAATGAAGTTTTTCTCAATGAGCATTGTTGAGCCTTCGCCAGCCATACTGGTAACATAGATACCTAAGTTAGGACCGTTTGAGAAAGTGGTAATGTTGTTGCCTACAATGCTTAACTCTGATTCGATTCCCTGAATTGCATAAGCGGTACCTGCAGCTTCCATTCCACCTTCGGTGTGGACTGTGAAGTTGTTGTTGGACATTACCAATCCTTCATCGCCTGCAAAGCTGATACCATACAGGTAGATGTCTTGTCCTGCTTGAGCAAATTCGTCAGTTAATGTAATGTTATTGGAATCGATTATACAGTCAACAGTACTGAGAACCAGCATTGCCTGAATGGTTGCATATTGCTGATCGTATGCGTTTGTTCTTGAGTTGATTATGTTTTTGGTAATGTTGACCTTATTTGATCCGACAATCCTTACAGGGTTTACATTGTTCAATCCCATGAACAATTCTGAATATTGAGAATAGTCCACAAGCAATGCAGGTAAGCTGGAATTGATAACGCTGCCATTTACAACAATGTTTGCAGAATCTTCAATGTTGATTGCACATGCATCAATACTGGAATCTTCTAAATGGTTTTCATAGGTAATGTCTGCATTGTTTACAACCACATCACTTGCACTCATGATGCTGATAGCTCTAGCAGCCCCATCATCAACGATGTATGTAATGTTCAAGTTATTCAAGTTCACGTTGCTTCCTTCAACAAATACCAAGTCACCTAATGCGGTATCGGCATTTAAAGTTAAGTTATTTAATGTTACATCACCAGCTGAAACGGCAATTCCCATATTGTTCAATACGGCTTCATCGCCTGTAATGGTTATCTCCTTATTAATAGTAATACGGTCTACCAAATTAGCGAAATTGCCTTGGAATATCAATTCATCAAATCCAACTGTGTCTAATAATATACCACTGTCATCAAAGAAAGAGTAGAAATTGTCTTGAGTTACAATGTTTGTTAAAGCTACGGCAATAGGCATTTCAATTGCCGCATCACTTGAAGTTGCAGTGATAGCCTCATCATTAGCAGCAATAGTGTAGGTTGTGCTTGCTTCGCCACCAACAGTTGAAACAACAGTGTTTAATCCGCTTGTAGAAGTGAAGGTCACTTCAATGCCGTCAGGCAAGTTTGCATTGCTGAATACTGCAGTTACGGTTACTTCATCACCAGCTTGAGCATCATCCGGAGTGAAACTAGCGTCCATGGTTGCCCAGTTGGATACGTCAACTTCATAACCTTCATCGTCTTCGTCAAGAGAATATACTAAACTTTGAGGATTTTCATTAGTTCCCCACCAGTTATTTTGAGCATTTACATCTTCATTAGCATAATTGTAAATGAGATAGTCATTAGCCTTGTTTAACAATACGGAGTTGCTTACAGTGAGCATATTACCATTATATATTGCATCACCATGATATCCGCTTCCAGTTACTTTATTGTCAATGAAAATGGATTTGTC
>JBGUIU010000051.1:0-9398 GCA_045113275.1 Paludibacteraceae bacterium | reverse complement strand
CCTGTTCCGATACCTGAATGCTTTCCAAAAAAGTGAATATAATTAGCATTGAACGTACCACCAAAACCAGGAGTGGAAGAACCTAATTCAGGATTATGACGCAAAGTATGCAAACCGCCACCTGCGTTAATGTGTAGATAGTTATAATTATCGTGTGCACTGACTTGACCTACGATAAGTAGGCCAAGTGCAGCTGCAACGACTGTTTTAATATTCTTCATTTTAATTTACGAATTAAAAATATTCACTTAATGTTAACGTACAAGAATCTTACAATATGCGCTCTTACCATCAACTACCACCAATGCGATGTATTCACCTTGAGGTAATGAAACTAAGTTCTTATATTCAATTTGTCTTTCAGTATGAGCAAGAATTCCAGATACTGAATAAACATAGATCTTAGCAATGTTCAACTCTTCTTCAGTAAGACCTTTCACTTCAAGAGTGAATTCCTCGTTAGCCGTAGCTGGGTTAGGATAAGCGATAATACTGAATGGAGGAAGAACATAATCACATTGAATACCACATACAGTCTTCTTCTGACCATCCTTAGTTGTTACAACCAATGAATAGAATCCGTTCAAACCACCCAATTCACAGTAGAATTGTTTAGTAGCACCAACAATCTTCTTACCATCTTTATACCATTGGTATTTCTCGAACTCTGAATTAGAGTTGTCGCATACGATAACATCGTCCCACATTCTTGTAAGATAACGAGAAGAGATGTTCGTTGAGAAAGTAAATTCAGCTGGTTCACTAACTTGAGTCTCACCCATGAATTGAATTGATGCATGGTATTTACCTTCTTCAATTCCTGCAGGGATCTTCATGAATACTTCACCAGAATCACCTACTGAACCGAATTGAGTTTCAAATCCTGCAGCTTCAGCCTTCTCATCAAATGTGATCTTGAAGGTCAATGGCTTACCACTTGTGCAAGTATAGTAGATACGAGCCTCATCACCTGCACAGAAGTTGTCTGCGAATGCATCGATTGACTTAATAATTATAGAGTCTTCGCTCCATGTTGGTTTGATGTACAAATCATTATCAGGAACTGTCTCTGGCAATTCAGGATCCCAACCGTCGAATGAGTAACCCTCTTTCTCAGGAGCATCAACATTAGGCATTGGATCACCATAAACCAAAGAGTCTCTATAGATCTCGTTACCATCACCATCCTCAAATACTACAAGGTGTTTGTTGATAGTATATTGAGCGTAGCAAGAGAAGTCGTTACCTGGCATCTTAGAAGGAACTGTTGGATCCCATGCAGTGAATGTGTAACCTTCACGTTTAGGGTCTTTAGGAGCAACCACCTTAGCTTGGTAAGATAATGTATCCTTAAAGATTTCAGTTGAGTCATAATCAAAGAATGTGATGATGAAGTCAGACTTGCTCCACTTAGGAGTGATAATCATATCCTCAGCAGGAACTGTCTCTGGCAATTCAGGATCCCAACCTTCGAATGTATAACCTTCTTTAGTAGGGTCTTCAACGTTTGGCATTGGATCACCATAGCTCAAAGAGTCTTTGAAGTAGATCTCGTCACCATCTTGGAAGATGATTTCATACTTCTTAACAGTGTATTGTGCAACCAATGTATCATCGTATGCTGGCATTGTCTCAGGTACTTCTGGTTTCCATCCAGCGAAGTCATAACCCTCACGAGTAGGATCAGCAGGAGCAGTTACAGCAGCACCGAAGTCAAGACTGTCAGAGAAGATAACTGTCTCATCATAATCTACGAAAGCAATTGAGTATGGATTAGCTTTCCATGTAGCGAACACAACGATGTTAACTGCAGGAACATTATCCAAATCAACATCCCATCCTGTGAATGTATAACCTTCTTTTGTAGGATCTTCGATCTCTGGGATCTCTTCACCATACAACAATGAGTCAGCGAAATAAACTGTATCTACATCCTTAAATGCAACGTAGTATTTGTTAATCTGATATTGAGCGATAATCGTATCATCGTGTGCTGGCATAGTAGCAGGAACTTCTTTGTTCCATCCGATGATAGAGTATCCTTCACGCTCTGGGATAGAAGGTTCAGTAACCTTAGCACCGAATGCATAAGACTTCGAGCTAATCTTCTCACCTTCATCCGTACGGAATAACATAACATAAGAATTAACCTTATACTTAGCTGTGATTGTAACATTCTTGTCAGGCATCGTCACGATTGAATCGTTGTCTGACCAACCAGTGAATGTATAACCTTCGCGAGTTGGGTCTTCTGGTCTTTCAATAGTTGACTTGAACTCAACACTATCTTTCTTGATATCAGACTTATCGTAGTCTTTGAAAGTAAGAAGATGTTTGTTGATTTCGTATTGTGCAACTGCAACGATGTTCTTAGCAGGCATATACTCAGGGATTTCAACATCCCAGCCAATGAAGTGGTAACCATCACGCTTAGGCTCTGCGATTGTAGGAACCTTAGAACGGAAGTTGATAGTGTGACTTTCGATCAACTGATTGTTGTAATCATTATACGTGATAGTATAACTGCTGACTGTATAACGAACGGAGATCTTAACATCCTTAGTTGGCATCACATCAAGTGTATCAGACCAACCAGCGAACTTATATCCTTCAACTTCTGGAACTTCAGGATATTCAATTGCATCACCCATATATAATGTTTCTTCCTTCAACAAGCTATCGTTATAGCCATAGAAAGAGATTGTATATGGAGTCTTATCATATTGAGCAACAAAGGTCATATTAGAATCTGGGAAGGTTGCAGGAACCTCTTTATCCCATCCTGTAAATGTATAACCTTCACGAGCTGGACCAGCAGGAGCTGTAACAATTCCACCGTAGTTACCCTTCATTCCTTTGTAAAGAACTGAGTCATAACGAAGGAATCTCAACTCATATTGTTTCAAGCTGAATTGTGCCTTACATGTTACATCATGATCTGGCATATAAGCAGGAACAGTATCCAACCATCCAATAAACTCATAACCGATACGATAAGGAACTACTGGAACATCCGTAACAGCAGCATCGTATTTGATTGTATCTCTACCAAGTTCTTTAGAGTCGTAATTGATGAATGTAATGATGTATTCATTAACACTGTATTGTGCAGTCAACTCAACATCTGAATCAGGGATTGTTGTAGGAACTTTCTTATCCCATCCGATAAACTGGTGACCCTTAATAACTGGAGCTGAAGGAGCTATGACAACTGTACCATAGTTATCAGTGATAGAGCTAATCTCTTCTCCTTCTCTATCCAAGAAAGTAACAGTATATTGATTGATAGAATATTTAGCCTGACTTGTTACATTCTTAGCTGGCATTGTTACCAAAGAGTCTGACCATCCAACGAATGTATAACCTACACGAGAAGGATCCTCTTTAGGATAAGATACTTGATCACCGAAGATATATTCAAACTTAATAATCTCACTCTTATCGTAATCAACATAAGTTAATGTATAAGGGATTGCCTCGAATTGAGCATAGAACTCAAGTGTATCAGCTGGCATCTTACCAGGTACTGTTGCATCCCATCCATTAAATTTATAACCTTCACGCTCTACATTAGGAACTGAGATAGCTGATTGATATTCAATCGTATCTGTATATAAGATGCTATCCTTGTCGAAGTAGAATGTGATAGGATATGAATTGATCTCGTATTGAGCAGTCAAAACAACATCTGAATCAGGCATTGTTGCAGGAATTTCATCATCCCAACCAGTGAAAGTATAACCTTCACGAGAAGGAACTGGAACTATTGCTGCGTATGCCACTGAATCGGAGCTGGCAGAGATAGGAGTACCATAATCCAACGTAGTGCTCTTCAAAGTAGTATCATTGTAATCCTTGAAAGTCAACTCATGTTGATTAGGAGAATATTGATACAAACAGATTATAGTATCATGAGCTGGCATTACGAATGGGAAGTCAACATTCTCGTATGAAGGGAATGTGTACCATCCATTAAAATGATAACCTGTAATAGACTCACGCTCAGGCTCAGTTACGTCTGCGTTGAATACATACGAGATTGTGTCGTAGAATATAGGCTTACCAGCATCAAAGTCTTTTGCCAAGTAAACATTGAATGTATCAATTACATAGTTAGCCTTGTATTCGATATCGTAGCATGGCATTAACACCTCAAGCAACAACGAATTAGCCATTGCAGGAGTTGTTGCATCATTATATTCAGATGTCCATCCAATAAACGTATAACCCTCACGACTAGGAATCAAGTCAACACTAAGACTCTTATCTTCATTATCGCTCTTGTAATTATGAATCAACTCATCACCTTCTCTATTTACCAAGAATTGTGTGCTATACTGTTTACCTGAATACAATTCTGCACCGTCATAATCTATGAAAGAAATAGTATATTTCTTTAGTTGATTGAGAAGATATACAGTAGTATCCTGATCTATATTGAATGGGAATCTCACATCTTGTCCATTCTCCATTTGATCACTCCAATTCAAATATTCATAACATTCATCTTCTGAAAATTCAGCAGCAGAAACTTCTGAACCATACTCATAAGATGCACCCGTACTCTCTCCTGTAGCAAGATTTACAAACGTTACATTGTAAGAGTTTATAGAGAACTGAGCCATAATTGTTACATCATGAGCAGGCATTGCATCTAATGAATCAGACCATCCTGTGAATGTATATCCCTTTTTGTATGCAGTATCAGGGTAAATGCAACCCTCTCTTCCACAGAACCTAGTTTGATATGATACTGAATCATAGACATCAATAGTATCATTTACATCACGAAGGAATGTCAACTTATAGTAATTTATATCATATATTGAATAGAAATCAACATCTTGAGAGTGTAACTGGTATGGGAAAGTAACAAGATTAGCATTTGCCAACTCCCATTCACCTGAGAACGTATATCCTTCATGTTCTGGGACAACTTTTGTATATTCAAGAACCGTTGCACTAGTATTATAGTACATAGAATCCAAAACATCATAAGTCTGTCCATCTATGAATCTAACTTTTACTTTTTCTCCATTATATTGAGCTACATACGTTACATTACTAGCAGGAACCGTTGTGTCTGCATTAAATGCTGGACTCCACAAATTCAAGAATTCCTCTTCGTGCCAAGATTCAACTGTTGAAGGAACTTTAATCTTGCTACCGAACTCTAACGTATCAGAGTACTTGTGTCCGTCAGATACGATTACTTCACCATCACCATCAACAAACTTAATGATATATGAATTGATCTTATAAGTTGCATTATAAGTCATATCAGAAGCAGGCATAGTAACAGCAGAAGTGAGTCTAGAACCATCTTCATCTTCCCAAGCAACGAAAGAATAACCTGTCTTCTTAGGATCTTGAGGAGCAACAATTGGATCACCATA
Organism: Paludibacteraceae bacterium; assembly: GCA_045113275.1. GTDB lineage: Bacteria > Bacteroidota > Bacteroidia > Bacteroidales > Paludibacteraceae > UBA1181. The sequence goes on along the minus strand of JBGUIU010000051.1, from coordinate 4,002 downwards.
TTCAACCGTAGTTTGTTTGATGATAGTATCTACTGGCAACTCATCTTTAAATGTCAACGTATAAGAATTAACTTTCCATTGTGCCTCAGTAGTCACATCGTGATCTGGCATTACAGAAGTTGAATCAGACCAGCCTATGAATGTGTAACCTTCTTTTTCTGGTGCTGAAGGAAGTTCGATATCTTCATTGTATTCATACTCTACTGTTTCATTTTCTTCTCCGTTATTTCTGATAACAGTATAGTTATATCTGTTAACCTCCCATTGTGCAATATAGACTAAATTTTCATCACGAACTTCCGCATCATTAATCTCTGGATCCCATCCTGCGAAAGTATGTCCTACACTATCTGGGTCTGCTGGAATTTCAAAAACTGAACCATAATCATATTCCACAGAAGAGATAACCTCGTTTTCATTCTTCATGAATGTCACTGTGTACTGATTGATCTTCCATTGTGCTTCAGTAGTCACATTGTGAGCTGGCATTACAGCAGTTGAATCAGACCAGCCTAAGAATGTATAACCTTCTTGTTCTGGTGTTGAAGGAAGTGTGATTTCAGCCCCATAGTTATAAGGCGTTGTTTCATCATCTTCTCCATTATTCTTAATAACAGTATAGTTATATGTATTAACCTGCCATTGTGCTTCAGTAGTCACATCGTGATCTGGCATTACAGAAGTTGAATCAGACCAGCCTAAGAATGTATAACCTTCTTTTTTTGGTGTTGATGGAAGTGTAATTGTTGTACCATAAGGATAGGATATTGTATCATTTTTCTCTCCATTATCCTTAATAACAATATAATCATATGAATTGACACTCCATTGAGCAACAAACTCTAGATCTTGATCAGGAACAAGATAACTAGTAATTTCTGGATCCCATCCTGCGAAAGTATGTCCTACACTATCAGGATCGTCAGGGATATTGAATTCAGAACCATATTCATAAAATTCTGAAGAAATGATTTCATTTTCATTCTTCTTGAATGTTACTTCATGAGAGTTAATAGACCACAGTGCAATGAAATCAATGTTTTCTGCTGGCATTGTAGTCGGAATCTCTTTATCCCAACCATCGAATGTATATCCCGTTTTTTCAGGCTTAACGATTCCTTTTGCATCGATAGGAGCACCAAAATCATCTGTAATTACATCAATAGGCTCTTCAGTATCAGGATCAGCCCAGAAACTCAAACTATACGTATTGATGCTACAATTAGCTACTAACGTAACATCTTCAGCTGGCATATTGAATGGGAAGATGACTTGTTGTCCGTTGTTGAGCCAACCTTCACAAGTATAACCCATTTTGTCGAGAAGAAGTTCTTCTACACTTTCACCATATTGAACTGTAGAGGTAGAAAGGGTATCTTCACCATCTACAAATAGAAGTTTATATGAATTAATCGTATAAACAGCTGCTACGAATGTATCACGAGCAGGCATTGATTGGAATGTTGAAGACCAACCCTTGAAAGAATAACCTTCACGAACAGGAGCATCTTTTGCTTGCAACATGTTTACATCCATGCCATATCCATATCTTTGCGTTGCGATGACACTTGTAGAATCAAATGTCTTGTAAGTCAACGTAAATGTATCAAGTGTGAATACTGCATATGCAATCGTGTCATGAGCTGGCATATTGAATGGGAAGTTGATCTCTGCACCATCATAAATATCATCAAACCAACCATTGAAAGTATATCCCTCTTTCTTTTCAGGATTTGCAGGAGCAGCTACACTCTCACCATAGTTATACACTTTTTCAGTGCGCTTAGCATCTACAATTGTGATGAACTTAAATGGATTTGGTATCGTGTCATAGATTGCACGATAAGTAGCCTCAGCACTTACTGGAACAATCTCAGGAGACCATCCTTTGAATGTATAAGTGTATTCTGGTGTTATAATAGTCTTTGCCTTGTCACATGCAGGTGTTTCACCAAATGCATACATGTTTTGGCAAAGCACTGTATTATCAACATTATAGAATGTGACTAAGAATGAATCTTTAGCAAAGAATGCTTTAAGAGAGATATTAGAACCTACCACTGTGTCGATAGTCGCATTGGTAAGAGATGCATCATTGTTCCAATTTACGAAGTGACAATTTTCGGCAGGAGTTGCAGTGAAAGTTAGCAAGTCACCACAAGCTGCTTTGTTGCCATTAGAAATTGAATTACCATTTGCATCTGCAATTGAAACTGTACCTAAAGAACCATTAGCAGGATCCGTTAATCCATTGATGATAAACAAATCCTTTTCGAAAATAGCTGTATAAGTCAATTTAGCAGTATCCACTGACACCGTACGTGGGTTATCTGTGTTATCATCATCCCATTTTACGAAATGATAACAATCTTTTGTACCCGAAGCTGAGATTTTTACCTCATCTTCAAAATCGTATGTTCCACTACCTGTAGTAGTAGCGATAGATGGATCTTCTGCCTTTACAGTTAAGTAATATTGATTATTTGAGAAATAAGCTGTATAAGTTTCATCACTCTTACAAGCAAATGTATAGGTTGATTCACCTATCTCATTTCCATTAGGATCCTTCCAATACAAGAAGTGATAACCACCGTATGGAGTTGCTACGATAGTTGCTGTGTTGTCACCACACTCAACTCCACGAACCGTCACCTGTGCAGTTCCTTTACCAACAGAGTTTGCTGCAACAACGGCCTCAATCGTATATTCATTTACAAAGGCTTGAATATTTTTAATATTAAGACCCGTTTGTTCTCCATATTCAGTCTTACGTGTTTCAAGATTCTCATCTGGATCACAAGGAATATAAATCAACAATGTACCATCGTGATTGGTAGATTGTCTAATACCAATTTCAAATGCTGGAGCATTTTCAGAGTTGAACCAAATCTTCTCCAATGTAGGAATACCATCAAAAGCAGCATATTCTACATCTGTCAATGTCGATGGCAATACAATAGATTTTAAATATTGCTGTTGATACAAGGCATCGGTAGCAATTTTCGTTACGCCCTCAGGAATTACAATTTCATCAATCAATAAGTGTTGTGGTATCTTCACCAAAGTCTTCATATCCTTTGTATAAACCACACCATATTTATCAACTACAAAACAAGGATTGGCAGGATCAATCGTTATCGAACTAATAGAGTCAATTGTTGATCCTGATCCTGAAGTACGATCATTATAATAATTACTGCTATAAACACCTGTCAACCAACGGTCTCCCAATTTACATACATTAGGACCCAAATGAATGGATTTTAATTTGTGACAATTACGGAAACCTTCATAACTGATTTCTACCAATGAATTTGGCAGAGATACCGTTTCCAAATTGGATAATCCCCAAAAAGCGGCAGCACCAACCTTAGTCACACCCTCTTCAATCACTACAGATGTTATGTAATCCCTTACATAATAAGTGTTTCTACCAGACCTCCAAGTTCTATCATACCATTCTGGATGACCAGAATGAGATGGAGAACAAGGGCTAGATCCTGTACCAGGATCTGAATCAGGATATAATTCCCTATCACCACAAGGATAATACCATGTTCCGTGATAATCACCCATTAAACCACTTTCACCTGGGCTAATCGTCAAAACCCCGGTACTCGAGTCGAAGTGCCATAGAGTACCTCCACTCTCGCCATCAAATTCTACTGCCAAGGCTCTACCTATCGGCAGCATTAAAAGCGCCCAGACCAGCCAGGTCACTTTCCAAATTTTAGTTTTCATTCGTTGTTTGTTGTTATTATTAATTAAATTTCTCTTCTTCAACTTTTTAGTTTGCCTCACTTCTCTGCTCACCTTTTAGTTACTACACATTATTACATGTAAAAAAAGACAATCATCACCTAACCATAAAAATTCAAAAATTCAGCGCAAAATTAACACAATAATTTTTATTTATTTCGTTACATTCATTTTTTTTTACAACTATTCTTCTTTTTTTATCTTTTATCAACATTAAATAGTCAAATCGCTTATACACAAGCA
>JBGUIU010000050.1:0-3168 GCA_045113275.1 Paludibacteraceae bacterium | reverse complement strand
CAGCTACTGGACCTTCTGGAATTTTAGAATTTATTTCAACCATAATATATATCTATTTCAATTAGTAACTGATTAAAGACTTTGAATATACCCTGCAACAACAACAGCAGCAAAACCTAAGAAAATAAGTGTTGAAACGATGTTTGCACAACATTTCAAACGTGGGAACCATGTTTTATTATCCAATCCTGCAGATTGAAATGCACTCCAGAATCCGTGTGTTAAATGGAACCAAATAGCTACAAACCACAAGATATATATCAAACAAATGATTGGATTAGCGAAAGTTGCTCTGATAAGTGCTGCTCCATCAGCAAACTGACCTGCATACTCAGCCTCACAACCTAATATTTCAGGTAACTGCATCTTTGCCCAGAAATGAGTCAAGTGCATAATCAATCCTAATAAAACTACTGCACCCAAAACAAACATGTTACGAGAAGACCATTCTACCTTCTCCTGGTTGGTTTGGAATGAGTAAGCAACAGGACGTGCTTTCTTATTACGCAACGTAAGAATAGCTGCGAAAATGATATGCAAAATGAATCCGCCCGCTAATACTGCTGTACCTACTAAAGCATACCAATTTGCACCTAAAAATTCACAAATCGTATTGTATGCTTCGCCAGAGAAAATGGCAACAACATTCATCGACATGTGAAAAATAAGAAACAAAATAAGGAAAAATCCAGTAATACTCATAACCAGCTTTCTCCCGATTGATGAATCAATTAACCACATAAGTTTTTGAAATTTAATGAATTATTTAATTAATTATTTATTACTAATGCGTTATAAACCAGTTTTTATGAATCATTTGGCAACAATTCATATTACAAAAATATAAAAAAAATTAAATTGTAAGGGTTATACGACCTTTTTTTCAAATTTAACATAAACAGAAATACGTTAAAGGGAAAAATGCTATAGGTAACTTTATTTCATCGTATAAACAGAATCAATATCAATCATGGGATAAAACTTCGAAACAAAATTTATGCAACCCAGTAATATATGATACTTCCAATGATAAACACGATGGTAGCTATGCCACAAAATCTACAGAATGTCTTGAATTCTTTTAATGCTAATGAATAATGATTGCTTATACCACTCTTTAAATAGGTTCTAAGCAATCTGCCCGTTTTAAACAGTCGATACGTCGGAATGAGAAATAAAACACCCAACGCCATAATAATCAATCCATATAATATATTGTGTTTCAAAAAGAAAGAGATAAAGATGCGTGTCGGATTAAAAAATGGCCTATCAATCATTAAAAACACTCCGGCACTTAAATAGATTATACATACAATCAAACTGCAGACCGAAAATAACAACAGCCAATTAGCGATTGATTGTAAATATGCTTTATCCTGTCCTTCTTGCTGAATAGCTTGTGAATCAGATTTTTGCATCTCGATTTCTTGATTATCGTTTGTCTCCATATTGTAATTTTATTTTACATTTTCAATATCACATTTCTCAATGATAGAGAGTACATCCTTCGATAGCGTTTCGAGGCTATCTTGTGCCAACCTATTGGCTTGACAGGTGATACTCTTTTCATACAGATTACGGGCATATCTGGCATTTCCAAAGTTACGATCTTTATTGGCCACAGCTTTTTTAAAGTGCTCTAAAAGGTAGTGATCTGCTTCTTCTGTTAGACGATAGCCTCCTTTATTTGCTCTCTGTACATAAATGTCATGCAGTTCTTGCGGCGAATAGTCTGGGAATTCTATATAACGATTGAAGCGAGATTGTAGTCCGGGATTAGATTCAATAAAATGTTTCATCTCTTCGGTATAACCGGCCACGATAACCACCAAGCTATCTCGATCGTCTTCCATACGTTTAAGTAGAGTGGCAATCGCTTCTCCTCCATAGTCCTGCTCACTACTATTGGTAAGAGCATATGCTTCGTCGATGAAAAGGACTCCATTGATGGCAGAATCGATAACCGCATTTGTTTTTGTAGCGGTTTGTCCGACATACTCAGCAATAAGACCTGATCGATCTGTTTCAACCAAATGGCCCTTTTTCAAGACACCCAAGTCTTTGTATATGCGTGCCATAATACGTGCAACCGAGGTCTTACCCGTACCAGGATTTCCTGTGAAAACCAAATGATAAGAGACCTGAGCCTCTTTCAACCCTTTATTCTTTCTCGCTTGTTGTACCTTGATGAAATTGGAAAGTGATTTAACTTCCTCTTTCACAGGTTCTAATCCAATCAGCGATTCTAACTCTTTGTAAGGATCTTCGGCCGATGGTTCCGTAATGGTTATCGCAGGACTTGCAGCTGGAATGGTATCTTTCTTACTTATCTTTTCTGTTTCTGTGCTATAATCATTTGATTCAACTTCATCGGTATCAACGACCATTGTAAACACTCCACAAAGAAGGAATGAAATGATAACCACCAACCCAATGATTTTTTGTGTTTTATTCAGATGAAATTCCATAACGTGAATATTGTTTGAATGGTGAGTTTACAGAACATCACCATAAAGATGTCACTTCTTGTTGTTATGCAAAGTTAAGCGAATTTATCTTGTCTGACAAATCTTTCTCATGCCTATAAACAGAAGGTAGGGCAATAGATATAGAATAAGATCCACACTATCATAATGTCCAGGTAAAATATGAAGAGCCTGCAGAAATTCTGATAGAACGCCCGCCATCGGTATAACACATGAGACAAGCGCCATCGTACGGAACGATAGGTTCACAAATAATCCATCAATGATTAGAATATAGGCTATGCTCCATAAACACCCCGGCAGGTTATACACAATAACATCTGATGGACGACCCATCGCTTGACGTATGGAAACGAGATAATCGCCCATAACCGTATTGGAAAGCTGATAGAGTAGCGTATGATTTCTATAGAGAATATAGATTGTACCCCCCGCACATAAGATGAGCAAGCCCAGAATCACTTTATATTTATTCATGTTATAGCAGTATAACTGCAAGCAACATTACATTCTGTGATATCTGGTATATCGTTTCTTTGACATACCATAATTGGCATAGCAACCACGGTCTTTCTGACCAATTCTGAATTCAAGGCCTATTTCATGCGAACCATAACTATCATGTCTTAAATCCTCAAAGATATAGTCATAGGAATAAAATACGGAAAAGAATTCGAATGAA
>JBGUIU010000049.1:0-2430 GCA_045113275.1 Paludibacteraceae bacterium | reverse complement strand
ACGACGGACAAGTCACCATCGCATTGTTCAATGGATTAGGAATCGACCATTCCGCCCTGCAATGGTACATAAACTCCATTCAAAATGGAGATGAGGTTTACATTCCCAGCTTGCATTTTATGACATTAGACAGTCTGCAAATAAACGAGTATGTCGGTGAATATATTTGCGACAGTGACACATTAAGCATGACAAACAACGGCAAATATCTTATAACCGAATCGTTAGGTGCTCCATGGCCGATAAAATTCGAGGCAAGTACCAAGGATTTCTTCCGAAGTCTTGAATTCGATATAGACCTAACGTATAACGCCACCAGAGATTCAATCCAATTCCGCATGGGAGGAGATAATCTAATTTTTGTGAAGAAGAAGTGACAAAAACACAAACAAATGGGAGCCTGCCAAGATGCATGGAAAAGATGTCAGGTCTTATTACAAAATACCATTATCCTTCAGAATATCTTAATTAACAGGTTATCATAATTTTAACTTTATAAGCACAAACAAATGAAAAAAATTTTCTTCTTAACAGTTATTGCTATTATGTTTTTATCAGGATGTAATTCTAACAATACAATAGCACCCGAGTCGTATCAATCCAACGATTTAGCCAACATGCACGAGGTATATAATTTCATAAAAGAATGTAACACGTATTACATTGCCACCATTGATGAAGACCAGCCTCGCGTAAGGCCATTTGGGACGATAAACATTTTCGACAACAAACTATACATTCAAACTGGTCGAAAGAAAAATGTAGCGAAACAGATTGCGTTGAATCCTAAAGTAGAGATCTGCGCATTCAACGGCAAAGAATGGATCCGATTAGATGCCACCTTGATCGAAGACAACAGAGTAGAAGCAAAGAAATCAATGTTAGATGCCTACCCTAACCTCCGTTCAATGTACGATGAGAACGATGATAACACATTGGTCTATTTCCTCACCAATGCGAAGGCTGAGATTCATTCATTCAGTGAACCGACCAAAACAATTCTGTTCTAAGCAAATTTGTTTCTACTGAGGGAGACTCTTGTCGGTGTCATCACCGCCCCGTTGTTTTACTTGAGGGCGTACGCATCATGTAGGAATTTAAATTTTATGATTTACAAATTACGATTAGCGAGGGATTGTGTATGTCCCTCGCTAAATTTATTTTAATCGTCTATATACTAAAGTCTAAAAGACTCACTCCACAACTTTCCAATCAAACCCATCCAACTCGTATATGTGATCACTATCGCAACCCGCGATGGCAGCCGAAAATTCGTCCGAAGAAATCGTTTGTTTCTCCTGACCAGCCTCCACTTTATAGAAGTTTTCGAATTCTTTTTCATCCTCATCCTCTCCGAAAGCAGATACGAAGGAACGTACAGCAGTACTATTCTCTATCTTGACATAATCATATTGTCCATAAGTGCCGCTTTCGTTGCCCGACTCAATCTTCACGAAACCATTCTTGTAAAAAGTCAAGCCACCGATTTGTCCCGTCTGATAGGTCAGCTCCACCAACTGCAAACCATCCTTACCATTGGTGAAGAGTGCCAAATAGCCTGTTAAATTCGACTCCTTGCTCCACTCACGCAGCAAGATCTCATTGTTACCATCCCCATCCAAATCGAACAATGCATACTGATCTGGTAGTTTCACCTTTCCCTCTTCACTCATACCCTTAATACTTTCGTTCTGCGTCCATGCAGAAACAGCCTCCTTCAGCACATTCGCAGTATTGTCACCTGCAGAGGTCTCAGTCTGGGTAGTGTCAGCAGGAGCGGCGGATTCATTGTTGTTGTTCACATTGCCCGAGCAAGCGGTTAGGGCAGCCAAAGCAAGAATAGGAAATACCTTTGTTTTCATGTTTATAAAATTATAGTTAATAATAGAGAAATTATTTTTCAAATATACAATTCTTTGATGAAATCCGAGCACAACAAATAATATAGTCTTTCATCCTCCAAAATTTCCACCCATCACCCCATCTTTTTCCTGAAAAATTCTGGTCATTGCCGTTGGTTATCGTGTGAACAGTTATGAGGCAACCCAGTTCCAGATTTGGGCCACACAAGTATTGAAAGAATACTTAACCAAAGGGTTTGTATTGGATGATGAACGTCTGAAGGGAAAGAACGTCTTCGGATCCGACTACTTTGACGATTTGCTTGACCGCATCCGTGAGATACGTATCAGCGAGCGGCACTATTATCAGAAGATTACGGATATTTACAGTGAGTGTAGTTAACGCTACATGGACTTGAACAATCGTTCACTGCTTCCTGACACCAGACGTATGACGCATGAACAAGCGGCAGAAAAAGCCCTTACTGAATACGACAAGTTCCGCATCATTCAAGACCGTGAAATCATGAGTGATTTTGACAAACAATTAAAACTGTTGTTCGGAGATAAGAAATAGAATTGTTTTGCA
>JBGUIU010000048.1:0-9771 GCA_045113275.1 Paludibacteraceae bacterium | reverse complement strand
CCTCAAAGATCTCTCTCTTTTGCCCCGGTCACTCCCGGGAGGCCTCCGTTTCCGAAAGCGTGTGCAAAAGTACACGCTTTTATGTTCTCCACCAAATTTTTTGGCAAGATTTTTTTGATACTTTTCACTTTCTGGCTGATTTTCAGCTAGAAAAATTTCAGAGATAAGAGGGATTTTGCAAAATCCACTCCTATCTCTTATTTGTTTTATTTAAGATGAAATCAATATTCTGCCACTAATTCAACTCTTCGGTTCTTAGCTCTGTTTTCAGGTGTAGTGTTTGGAACCAATGGTTCTTTATCACCCATACCGACAGCATTCAAACGATCTGCAGCTATACCCTTCTTCATCAAATATGTTTTAACCGCATTAGCACGATTAACAGATAATTTTCTATTCATCTCTGGATTACCCGAGCTATCCGTATGTCCAATAATATTCAACTTGTACATTGGATTATCTTTCATGACTTTTGCAATCTCATTCAATGTTGGATATGAAGATGACTTAATCACTGATTTAGACACTTGGAATACGATGCCCGTAAACGATTTCTTCAACACCTGTTTATCTTGCTCTTTTATCTTTGGACATCCATCGCTTGCCGTGTCTCCTGCTAATTGAGGACACTTATCCATGTAATCGGCTATACCATCGCCATCAGAATCTTTAGGGCAACCCAAAGAATCAACAGCCACATTCTTAGGTGTTTCATTACAATTATCCATGTAATCTGGTATGCCATCACCATCGGTGTCAAGAGGACATCCCTTATCATCAATAGGAGCATCCTTCGGCGTATCAGGACACTTGTCCTTATAATCAGCTATGCCATCACCATCAGAATCCTTAGGGCAACCAAAAGAATCAACAGCAATTCCACGAACTGTCTTCGGACATTTATCCAAATAATCTGGCACACCATCACGGTCAGCATCCAACGGACATCCTTTCACATCAACTTTCACACCCTCTGGTGTATCAGAGCATTGATCGATTCGATCAGGAACTCCATCACCATCGGAATCTCTCTTTCTCCTACTCTCTTTATAACCAAACACGAAGCCCAATCCAGCCATTGCACGGACACTTCGTTTATCAATAGGATGTAACACACCATTGGTCTTACCATATTTAAACGGAATATTATCCACAGCCACATTCAAGTTCACTGGTCCCATGTTAAAATTAAGTCCCGCACCAAGATTGTTCCATTGTCCGTCGAACATATTATACGTAACCGTGAGAGAGGCCCATCTAAAAGGTCTGACGTTGGCAGACAACATAAACTCCTCCCATACAGTACGATGATATATATTCGTTTTGGACAAAGCGCCCAATCCGATTTTATCATTCAAGAGTGAGTATTCCGCACCCACATGTAATTTGGCACATAAAGATGTATTATAAGCAGAAGGTGAATTATTCACCTTAACCATATTCTCTATCTGCTTTTCATATTGCTCATAATAATCAATTGAATCATTATTGATATCATAGTCAATACCATTATACACAAAATCACCCGTTTTATCCAATTGGACAAGATCTTTTTTCCAATGAATGAAACCGAGGTCAAGTAAACTTGCAGACAACTGCAACTTAGGAAGTACCTGATAGGTCACACCCAAATCCAATGCGACACCACCTCCTTTAGATCTAGCATAACAAGAAGCTGGTTGTTCATCATCAAATTCAACATCATCCACTCTACCCAACTCATCAGGAATAAAACGCAATCCAGGGATAGCACCATGAATAGACCCCTCTCCTTTTAACGACCATTCGTTTTCACTTCCTATCATTTCAACGTCGCGGAAATCGGTTGAAATATTATCATGTCCTACCAGAATCTTCAATTTTCCACCGACAGTTATTTTATCGTTGATTGGTTGCGAGTAACCCAATGCTAACTCTGAGTAAACAGAGGCTCCTATAAACAATTTGTCAAAATGGAAATCTCGCACCTCATGGTCAGACATACCTTTTAAGAAGAGATCTGGGAACTCACGAGGAACAATCATCATAGCATCCATACGATTGCTAACACCCAATGTAATGTATCCTTTGTTTTTCAAACCGATACCCAAATCAAGTAAATTTATACGGTATGAAGCGAACAAACGCTCTCTTTTCTTTAGTCTGTCAATTACTTCATCTGCACCGACAGCATCCCTATCCAAGATAAACACACTACGACTGATTCCATTCTTCTCTATATTTTGGAATAAATCCTGAAATGAATAACGACTATTTCCTAAAGAGAGGGCAACTGTTGAAATTCCCGGCATACCCACATAAACGGTTCCATCAGGGTGAAAAGCTGGGTTTAACCAATGTTGACGTGGATTATATTTATCAAAATAAACCGTATTACTCATTTGTGCATTACCTACAAGAGGAAACAATACACAAATCAAGCTAACATATATCGTTTTTATCAAATTCTTCTTCATCAGTATTCCCCCTAATCAATGTTAAAATATAATTTAGCTTTCATGTATGCAGACAAGGAGACTTGCAAAGCATAATCCTTCTCTAAGTAAAAATATTCGCCTTCGTTTGATTTCAGCTTATAAAAGACAACAATATCTGTCACATCTTTTATCTCACTACATTCAGGTCCTGAAAACTCAAATTTTTCAACTGCGTAATTAGCTGTATAGAGTTGTTTTGTGACCGGATCAACCTCAGAACCTGCAATAGAAATGGATCTTCTCAAAGACGTAATCTCTGTCAATGTATATATTTTGCTCTCTTTATCCTTCATAGTTCTTTTATAAAAAGACACGGACAAATCAGCACGAACAGGCAATTGATTGATCACATTAAATTTAAGACTTACTCTCTCAACTGAATCAATTGGAGCATAAACACCAAAGATATCATCGAATTCCACATTCTTTAAGGTATCCGACGATCTAATATCTATATTGGTAGCCATCATAGGGAATGGTAATTTATCCCCTAACTTATAGTCCTCTACATGATACACAGAGTCTTTCGTGTCAATTGCACCATTAGCACTCTTCTGCATAAATACATTCTCCATCGTGATATTAATTCTTCCAACTGGCGCATCCAACGCCGTCTCTGTTTCCATCATATCCGATGTAATATTTGACAAATCATATTCTTCCACATCACAAGAGTTGAAGAAAGCCATAGACACCAAAACCAATGGCATACATAATCTTGCCCTAATCATAGATATATTAGTCATTATACAATTTTTATTTTAGCCGATAAAAATAAAACAAATCAATTTGATACACAAATATTTTTATTTTTTTCTATCATTCACTATTTAACTTTAATTCTCACACTACCTGTATTGGTAGAGAATTCTGGTGCGTATAAACACTGAGCCGAAGTGATTCCGTTTGAATAATCGCCTGCATGAGTCACCCATAATGGATATTCGAAAACAAATGTTCCTTTCTCCAAATGGTCGAAGAAATAATACATGGCGGCATCCTTAGGTGACTGATAATAACAGGTTCCATCACTGCATCTGTAACCCGACAGTTGTGTGACAGGCTCCAAGCAGCTTGCTCGTTGATCTTTCAGTGACACATAATCCATGTCACGGTCCGTCCGCAATGTGATTCGAACCACCAGTTTATCACCCACATTCAGCTTTGTATTTGCATCGATTGTTTTTAGTACCGGTTTCCCATCCACTCTCTGCTCCAACATCACCATTTTCTCCACATGCAAAGCCGTTTTGTTTTTGAGTATCTTATCGATATCTTCCTCAAACTGCCAATAGAGTGCGCCCCAAGAGATATTACCACCTTCTTCACTCTTCAGTTCTATTTCTCCGTATGATGGAACGACATCTTTTCCTTCAATAATATTTGAGAAATAGCCTGTACCTGCTTCTGCCTGCTCTGGTTCGATTTGTTTGTCACCCATCTTGATTGTCACCTGATTATCTTTCGACAACCAATCGGATCCACTCAACAACAAGACGTTCAATGCATCTACATTGGCTATTGTATTACCCCAGTTTTGAGTACGTTTCTGATTGAGCAGCCACAACCGCAACTCATCCTGTTCTTTTTGTTGTGGATCAATCACCTCAAAGGCCTCCATGATTCTGGTATGAGTGGAGATCGCAGCATCTTGCCAGAAATAACCACTGACATTCTTTTGCCAATACATGCCCATCTCATCCGTGGTCGTAGAGAATTCGCGCAACGATCCGATGACCTTTTTCGCCGTCGATTGATCTCCGTTACGATACAAAACGATGGCTGCCAATGCTTTTCCATTCAACGAAAAGTCTTTCCACTCTTTGGCAATCAACTTATAGAAAAAGTCATAAGCCTCTTTTGCACTTGACTTGATCTCCACTTCTGAATAGAGACTTCTCACCTGGTAATAATACAAATACTCTACACTGATGTATGCATATTTTTGATAGTCCTTCGGATGATGTTTCTTCAACCACTCATAATCTTTCTGTATCTCTCCATCCATGAAAGAGAGCGACGAGGTATAATCCATCTCATTTAAGAAAGCATTATCTACGATGCCAGCTTTCCTCAATCGAGCGAAATTATCCAAAACGAACAATGTCACATGGCGACTTGGAAGCATATCTTTGAACCAAACGTAAGCACCTTCATTCGTTCTGTATTCTTTCAGTTTGTTTTCCCAATTCTGACATTTACTCTTCAGATCATTCAAATCGAAGAGTGTAGATAAACGTTGCTTCCGTTCTGTCTCGTTTCTGGCTTCCAACACCCATGGTGTTTCGTTCAGCAAGACATTCTTCACATCCTGATTCTTTTCCAAGTTAGATAACAAAGTCTCCTTATCTTTCCCTTGTTGTTTCCAGATCTGAATCACATTAAAGATTCGAGGGTTGGACGTAGCAATATGTTGTGCCATCAAGGAAGCGAAATGGGCAACTGAATAATTGATTGCGTTCTCATGCTCCACAACAGCAATGGAAGGGAGTGATTGAACTGCATACCAGATTGGATTGGTTGCAAACTCCAATTTCAAGAAGCGAGACGAAAGAGTTTCAGACTGATTGTTCTTCAGTTGTTCAAACGTATAATTTTTCGTTTGTCCGCCTCTCACATAGACTGGTAATGATTGGGTCAAGACGATTCGGTCTGACAATATAGGGAGCAACGTTTGTTCCGCATCAGAGAATCCATCAGCCACAGCTGAGGTGCGAACCAACACGGCATCCCACTCTCTTGGTACCGCAAAGGAGAATTTTACAGAGGTGTTCACACCAGCCTCAACAGAAAAATCGACACTATTTTCCGCAATCGTTTTCTCGGTAACAGGATCGAGCAATTGAATCTTTGCTTTTCCCTTTTGAGCCGATTCGGATAGGTTAATGATTTTAGCAGACAACACACACTCATCTCCCTTACGCAAGAATCGAGGAAGGTTCGGTGTAATCATAAAATCTTTTTGTGTCACCATCTGTTCTTGCAACTGACCGTGATACAAATCTTTTGTATGAGCCAAAGCCATGAAGTTCCAACGAGTCAGGCTCTCAGGCATTTGGAAAGACAATGTCACCTCACCCTCTTTATTTGAATTCAACTGAGGATAAAAGAATGCCGTCTCAGCAAAATTGGTACGTGCCTTTGGTGCATCCGTTGTTTCTTGATTGTTTTCACTAGCCCCCGTGGTTTTATTCGCCTCATTGTATTTCAGATTTGTATCCTCCGTAACATCGGATTTAGCCATAGCTACGTTTTCTTCTTCTGCAGCCGCAGCAGATTCTTCCATAACCATATAAGCGCCATCAGCATTTGCAGCGGATTTCCCCATCGCCATCATCCTTCGGGAGGCAAAACGAAAACGATTCACATCCCCTGTCGGAAGAGACATCCAACTATCAAAATCCCAGTTGACAAAATATGGATCCTTGTATTCGTTCCAATAAATAGATGGTCGATTCCAACTGTATTCGCTCCAATAAGGGAAACGTATGCTTTTATAATAGTATGGAGAGAACGACCAATTGTGACGTACAAACTGATCTAACGATGCATCATACATAGCAGCTAATACCTCTGCCTCTTTCTCTTTCGGCACTGTGATTGTCCATGTCTCTTTAGAACCTGGCAACATCTTATCACGGAAGACTGCCAACTTCACAGGCATTGTCTTTGATTCTCTCTTTTTAGAAATTTTAAACGATGTTCTATGGCACACACCCTCGTTTACCAAGAAGAAACGTACATGCAATGCATCTGCATTTTGCTTGCTCAACGAGAAAGAGAATGATTTGGTTTCATTATTTAAATTCACCCATCGTTTTTCTACTTCCTTAAACTCATCTTCTATAATCATAAGCAGATGAGCATTTCCCAAAGAGGAACCTATACGAACCGTATATTTCTCTCCATAATCCAGACTCACATCGGTAACCTTTTCCTCCCATAGAACTGTTTCAACAGGCGGACAAGGATCATCTTCCCGATAAAGAATCACATTGTATGTCTGACTTACATCTCTTCCTTTATCATCCTTGGCTGATAACGTAACAGTATATGAGCCTGATTTCCACTTCTTTGTCTGTTCATCTATCACAAAACCTTTCTGTGCATCTGCTGAAACCGTACCGGAAGCAACAATCGTTTCCCCACTTTTTATTTCGTATGTTACCGTCGCACTCTGTCCGACACCATTCAGATTCATCACCTTATATTTAATAGCAGGGAACTTATCCATTAGTTCGCGACTCGGAATAGCAGACGAGAATACAAGAGAACGATCTCCCACCGTGACATAAATCTCCTCTTCATGTGTCTCTCCATTTGCATCCGTCACCTTGGCATATACAGCGTATTGATAATACGACAACTCCTCATCTTCCTCTTTTTTCTGAGCCAAGAAAGAAACCGTAAAGGTTCCGTCTTCCTTAATAGTAGATTCTCCTTCTTCAATGGTTTCTTCCATCCGATTGATGACTGGACGCCACCACCAAACTGAAGGTTTACGAATCACTCTATATTCTATTTTAGCCTCTGAGACAGGCGTACCTAATAGATAATCTGCGCGACCAGAGACAACGATGGAATCACCGAAAGAGAAAGAGTTTGTCGGACGGGTCATCTTCACCTCAAATGTCGGACGTTTATACTCTTCTACCTTAAAGAAATAGGATTCATCATTGACCTCCAACCTATAACTACCTGCCAATCCACTAGCAGGCAAGACGAAAGAAGAAGCAATGGACCCCATTTCATTGGTGGTCAACGTTTGCTTTCCAACTTCCTGACCATTTGCATCATACAGAGTGACATCCAAATATTTGTCCGCCAACACATAAGAAGATTTTGCATTCTCCAATTTATAACAAATCACCTTATAATAAAGTGTCTGTCCAGGACGATAAATAGATCGATCGGTAAAGATTGCATAATAGTCTCCCTTATTTTCATACGGATTAAATTGGTTTGTATCATCCAGATAATTACGTTCTGGAGCGAAATAAGTATCCTTCCCGTTTTTAAAGAAGAAGGTTACACTCTCTCGTTTTACTCCCTTAATACGAGCAAAACCATTCTTGTCTGTCTTTGACTTAAAAGGATTCTCATCTCTATATCGCTGTCCTTCAATGGATACATCTTTTATAGGAGCGCCATTTTTTGAATCCATTACAATAAAATCTTCCGCATAGTCTTCATATTTTGACTTAGCTTTTATGCAATAGAGATCAGAAACCTCAAAATAAAAAACATTCTCTTTGTTTAGACGAATCGCATACGCACCATAAGGCAAGGCATCTATTTCATAAATGGTATCGTTTGGAATATAATAATTTGTCTTTTCCAAATCAACAGAGAACTCTTTTAACTGAGTCCACGGCATCTCCTTACGATTCATTTTACTACTATAAAACACCTCGGAAGGAACATCCATTCTAAACAAGGTGAACGAGGTCTTTGTCAGATTTGCATAATGCAATTTTAGTTTTATCTTATCCGTAGAATAGGGTTTGCTACCATATAAAGAGATAGCTATAGTAGGTTGTTCAACCTCATTGATTATATTTTTTAGCGCACCTATTTTAGGGTGACGTGGATACGCATCAATTCCCTCATGACAGACATCCAGAATGCGTTGAGGAAGAGAAGAATCAAAATCTTCCGCATTACAATTCTGATTCTTATTTTTCAGCCACTCCTGACACAACGCTTCACGAATCAGGACAGAGGCACGATGGTTCTTTTCTTTCGAGAGTAGTTCTTGCAGTATTGACTCCTTCTCCTTTTGTTGTTTAGTAAGCGTATAAGTAGCATGAATCCATTTCAATTTTGCATAAACATAAGCATCTCTTTCCGTATCATTCGCATGAAACTCCACCCAGTCGGTAAGGAACTTGTTTTTTTCTTCCTCTGTATAAATAGGAGTATATCGATTATGAGAATCTACGATATCAGAAAGAATCAGGTCGTAGAGTGTCGGTTGATAGATTCGGCTATCCTCCCCCAAGGTCAAGATGGCTTCATACTCTTCCGAAGGGACCTTCTTCAAGTTTCCATTAGAGAGAGCCAAACCTGTCAGTTCACGTATTTTGTTTATAAACAGATTAGAGGGCCATTCATTAATATCATCCGGGATAGAATCAGCCAGATCCGTGCGGCGACCAATGAGATGACTATTACTATAATAGTAGTTTCTATACAATTTAGCCAGCATGTAGGTAGCCATGGATTTTGCCACATCATCGTTCAATGACTGACAGAACGCATTCATTTCCGCAATGCATTCCACAAATGCAGAATCCTCTATGTTCTCTTTTAACTTACCACGATAAGCGATACATTTAATCGTTTGTGCATAATTATTTTCCGAAATGGATTTCTTCTCTATCGAATTGATTTTTCCGATAGCTGTTTTAGGATTTGTGTTTGCTATTTTATCTACAGAAGTCCATTCTGATTTATAACTTGAAAAAGAAGAAAAGATACCCCACATAATTGCTAACTTTATATATAATTTTAAATAAACGACTATTTTATTCATACGCAATAAATAATATTTCCCACGTAAAGATAATAAATTTTTCATAACAGACGAAACAAAACAAGGAAATGGTTTCCCCATCAATATTCAACGAGAACAGTGATTCATTTTTATCCTCTCTAAATCCATTCATCCGGATATAGAAGAGTGCCAAGTTTATGCCAAGGCAACCATACATTATCTTTTTTATGGTAAACTTTTTCTGGCGTGTGAAATGGAAATTTAGCGTAAGGCTTACGAATCTCATAGACGTCTGTCACCTGATCCATCGGAACATACGCTTCATAGTTATGACTACGTTTGTCGTCATGCTCCTCTTCCGATTCAATACCTACTAACTTCGCACATCTTTTCCAAAGCATCTTCATAAGATTATCATCTTCTTTAGGCTTAATCCCAGCTGCCTTACCATCAGCATCATCAAACGTTAAGAAAAATGATTTCGCCCTTTGATCTATCCCTTCAACACAAGCTGTATAGCCACGATACACAGCACATACACGTTCAACATAATAAGCAGGCCATAACGTATCTTCCAGATTGAATGTCTTACAATAATACCCTCTATTCCTTTCAAATCCATGCTCTAATAATGCAGGTACATATCCAATCAAAATATTCTCTTTCTTACGATACAAAAATTGTCTGTTATCAATCCTCATCACAGGATTTGACTTTGTAGTGAGATAAGTTCTTTTTTCTGGATTCAAGTTAGCATGAACAACCTCGGAAAAGGAAGATGCTGCATCTATTGTCAAC
>JBGUIU010000047.1:0-19280 GCA_045113275.1 Paludibacteraceae bacterium | reverse complement strand
GCCTGCCGACATGAAACGAGTAATGGAGGGCAGGAGGCTCCAGCCAGATCATTATGCCCAAAAGAAACAATGTGAAGATTTCCATCTTTACAAGCATCTTTTTGAAACAGTTCATCAAGAGCTTAAAGAAGGGAAAAGAAATCTAGTCAAGACTTCAAAGACTTCTAATTTGGATGAGGGACATTTCTATGTTGTAGATGGAATGCTTGTGTTGCTCCAATCAATTCATGAAACAAAAAGAAGTCGCAGTGGAATGATAGATGGACGAACACGTTGTATTTACGAAAATGGAACGGAATCCGACATCCTTCTCGAAACACTTCGCCGTAATGTCCTCCATGAGGGCTATGGAGTAACAGAACCTCAAGATAAAACAAATGAGGCGTTCTTCAAGCAAACGATCACAGATGGAGACAAGTCAACTGGCTATGTATATGTGTTAAAGTCGCTCTCACCAGATCCCGAGATAGCTGGAGTCAAGGATTTGTATAAAATTGGGTTTACGACTAATAGCGTAGAGGAGCGAATTCAAAATGCTGAAAAGGACCCCACATATTTAATGGCTCCGGTTCAGATTATTGAAACCGCACAAATTGTGAACATGAACTCCCACATTTTTGAGACAATAGTCCATCAGGTTTTCAAAGCGGTTCAATTTCAGTTGAAAGTTTATGATGCTGAAGGCAATCTGCATGTTCCTTCTGAATGGTATGTGGTCCCTCTTGAAATAATCAATCTTGTGATTCAGAAGATCTCAGATGGGACGATCACTCAATACTCCTACAATCCACAGATGCAATGTCTTGAAAAAAGGCTGGTGAAGAATAAATCCACTTTTAACACAGAGGGGTTAAAGGTCTTGACGCTTAACATCAAAGATGTCTTTTTTCAGGAGATTATGAGCGGGGAAAAGATTGTTGAGTATCGTGAACTGAAACAAACGACAATTAATAAGTACACATACATTGATGAAACTGATGGTAAACGCTATTTACGCCGATATGACGTTATTCGATTTTTCGTAGGCTATCATAAAGACCGAGATTCCGCTCTTGTTGAGGTCAAGAATACCACATATAGTGATGGCATTGTAGAATACCATCTTGGCCGTATTCTAGAGCATGTTAAACAGGATAAGGGCTAATCAAATGGTCTTTGTTTCATAATATTTTTAAAAGGAATAAGCAACATAACAAAAGATGATTCCCGATTATAATAACATCGATAATAACGAATATTTTATGCTGAATGAACCATCAAGCTGGGGTGGCAAATGGACAGAAGAGAAGTTAGACGCATTTGAGAAATACGTCAATGCATATCTTCAAATAATGAATGGTTTTCGTGATAAGTATAACTGGAAGTTGATATATCTTGATGGCTTTGCAGGCAGTGGTTCACGAAATGAAAAAAAGAAAGAGGAGGATTCAGCTCTTTTGCAAGATTTGTTTAAAGGTTCAATACTGCAAAATGAAGAGCTAAACCTATATAAGGGTTCAGCGGAAAGAGTTTTAAGTATATGTCAAAGAGGTTTTGACTACTATTACTTCGTGGATATCGATGACGAATCAAGCATGAGATTAAAAGAATTGTTATCTCGCTTTGAAAATGAAAAAACAATAATCTATAGACATGCTGATGCAAATAAACAGATAGAGATGCTTGCACAAACAATGCATCAGCATAAACAATATGCTTCTTTAGTTTTATTGGATCCCTTCGGTATGCAAGTCGATTGGAATTCTATAGAAAAACTGAAAGACACACGAACAGATTTATGGATTCTAATTCCAACAGGTGTTATAGTTAATCGGTTATTAGACAGAAAAGGTGAGCTTTCTCATATTGAAAAATTAAAGTCTTTCTTCGGAAAGGATGAGGCTTTTCTTAGAGAATACTTTTATACAAAAAGCCAACAGCAAACTCTTTTTGGTGAAATAGAAATAATCAAAAAGGTCGAAAAACCAATTCAAAAGATAGCAGAACTATACATTCAACAGCTAAAGGGTATTTTTAAATATGTAACTCCTGAGCCATTGGTGTTATACAATTCACGTAATACCCCTATTTTTCACTTTGCTTGTGCCTCTAATAATAAGGTGGCAATTAAAATAGCTAATGAAATCATCAACAAAAAGAAGAAATGAGGACCACTAAGATAGAATGGACAGAACGTACATGGAACCCCGTTACTGGATGCAACAAAGTTTCAGAAGGGTGCCGTCATTGCTATGCTGAAATGATGACGAGAAGACTTTATTCTATGGGGAATCCAAAATATATAAATAATTTTAAGCCGACAGAACATCCAGAAGCTTTATTAGAACCATTCAAATGGAAGAAGCCTTCTAAGGTGTTTGTATGTTCCATGAGCGATCTCTTTAACGAAGATATCACTTACGAATTTGTTGATCGAGTGCTAGAGGTGATTAGACAGACACCGATGCACACGTACCAAATCCTTACGAAAAGAGCCATACGAATGGCAGAGTATTTTAAAAATAGAGAGATTCCGGCTAACGTTTGGATAGGGGTAACTGTGGAAAACAAAAAGGCAGTAGAACGTATTGACTCAATTCGTCATCTTAATGCAACAGTTAAGTTTCTTTCTTGTGAGCCTCTTTTGGAAGATCTAGGAGCAATAAACCTTGATGGAATAAATTGGATTATTGTTGGAGGCGAGAGTGGAGTATCTGCTAGACCCATGAAGGAACTGTGGGCCATCAACATATTAAATCAAGCGCTCAAAGAGAATATTCCATTCTTTTTCAAACAATGGGGCACTTGGGGGAAAGACGGAGTTAGACGTAATAAGCATGCAAATGGAAAATTGTTACAAGGCGAAATCATCCAACAGATGCCATTAGTCACTTTATTATGAAAATTTGGCATAGTCTTCTGAGTATCCACATTAACCTTTAATACATCCCCATTTGTTTGACTATTATACTGATTATTTAATCTAACAATTCAATCTATGAAATCCATGTTCTCAGACCATCAAGAGTATTGAAAGGTATGTATACTCTACCATCAAGAAAGTGTGGAAAAAATGATAATACTTTTTCAGTGATGATTACCATGATTTGATCTTTTTTCATTACTTTTGTATTAAAGAACGAGGCTGCAAGTAACTCAAAATGAGATTTGCATCTCTTCGCCATTAAAAGCACTAACACTCAACAATCAATATATGAACGAGACATATAAAGAGAAACTCAGCCAGCACGTTGAAGGTATCTTCAAAGGATATACCTTGCCGGGCCTCCACATCTGTGATATTGCTACAGGTGGTGGAAAATCTTATACCATCGGAAAGCTCACCTGTGAATACTATCCCAAGTTTTTTGATCGCATTGTGATTCTATGTGTTCAAAACAAATTGGTTAATGGGATGAATCGTGAGATTGAACGTTTTATCGATGGACCTAACAGCCTTATAAAGCCATCAGACAAAATGGTTATAGAAAACAACCCGGAGGTAATCACAAAGGCCATAAAAAATGGGTGTTTTCAGAAGCTTGTTGATGAAATGCAATATCAGATTGGGGAGCAGAAGAAACTGGATTTAAGGGTCGCTGAAATACAATATAGCTATAACTATGTTAAGAAGGTTTTTGAAGGTTTATCTGGCTTAATTAAGACATTTGACGAGAATAGTAAGAATGACTACATACAAAACCAAATAAATGAGAGTGAGGCAAATCTTCGCAAAGCTGTTCGCATGTTTTTTGATTCATTCAAGAAGCACCTCGAAAAAAACAAGCAACTCAAAAAAGTAACACTCGAGACTATATTGAGTAGATTCCAGTCGCTCACAAAAGTCTATCCTCAAGTGGAATATAAGCGCAAGAAGGTGCTTCTAATGACAGTACATAAGGCAATGTATGGCATTGACCCGATACTCTCAGAGAAGATTAAGCTAGAGAATTTTGCAGAGAAGAATAAGAAAACACTAATTCTATTTGACGAATCGGATCAGGCAGCCGTAGCCATGCGTTCTGCCATTATCGAGCAATCAATTGAGAATGCTGGAGGCAGCAAAAGATTTGCTAAGGGTTATAATGGTTATCTCCAGTACTTGGATTTAATCAACAACCCTGAACAAATATCAAATGAGTATTATGGCTCCTTGCTTGAAGAATGCCTTAACAAGGCTAAAACGATAACTCAGAACAACTGGGAGCGTACTTTCGGGAAGATAATTCCATATAAGAATATATTTCTGGGCAACGATGAAGAATTAGAATCATACAGAAGGGGAGTGTTCTTTTCTGGGCCAGCATTAAGACTGAATATTGCTCAGAAAGGTGATAACACAAACTCATATATCTGCTACAGAAAACGTGATCGGCATTTTTGCCTTGTTCATGCCAATGATAAAGATCAACTACTGACAGAATACCCTGTAGTCATCCCGATGGATCAATTCCTATCATTAATCCTCGGCAATACTACGTCTATAAAAGGTCAGTTGCGAAGAGTCATTTCTGAATCACTTAAGCGTAGCCGAGAAAGATTTGAAGCTGAGACAAGAGAAGTCTCAGCCAATGCTTCTACAACAAATCACTATCTTGGTTATCCAACACTGGAACGAGAGATACACACATTATTCTCTCGCTTTGAGACGACTTCGGAATATCAGTTTGAACAGCAGATTAACGAATTCATGACAAACAGAAAGAACCTTTCTGTTGCGGATGGTGATGAGAAAATGAAGTTGCCTGATTTCTCAGTATATTCCCAGGGCGTCCAGCTATATCAAGAAGAGATTGATGAACGAGACAACCAGCATCGTGTAAGGTTGTCATGTAGAGAAATAACTACTACACCAGAAAAAATCCTGATAGATCTTGTAAATTCTGATGGGACATCTGTTGTTCTATGTTCAGCAACTGCTTCTTGTTGGTCGGTGGTTAGTAACTGTGATATCAAGTATCTAAAACAGACTCTTGGGGACAAAGTTCATGTCCTCTCAAAGGCAGATAGAGAGACATTTGACCATCTCGTTGACAAGACTTACCCTGAGGATCATCAGATAGAGATTGTGCCCTTGCAGAAATATGAATTTCCAGACAAGAGAGGGCATACGTTTTCTTTACCAGATAAGTATCGACAACTGTTTTCACCAGATGCTTTAGCCGAAGGTCTCGTCGAAAAGTGGTTCAGAATAACACGTCGGAGCCTCAAAGTAAAGGAAACAGGTGATCAGGCCTTCCAACTTTACCGCCTTTTCCAGTTTATTGAAGCATACCATTGGTTCATTACTCATAATGACATCCACAGTATGATTTATTTTCAAAACCGAACAGGAGACAAAGACAAAAACCAGTTACATGCCATAAGTTGTCTTATTGATGGGTCATATAAGGATATGCCTTCAACATTGGATGATGAATTGCCGACCGATTGGGAGAACTGTCACATTCGCATATCAAAAGACTGGGAAGATGTAGAATCCAATATCTTAACTGAACTCAGCGGAAATAAAGATGCCAAGCTAATGCTGGTTTCCGCCTTTGGTAGTTTCAAAGCTGGAGCCAATTTGCAATATGATATTCCTGATGGTCTTGACTATGTAAGTGGAGATAATTGGAGCAACGAAGGTGAAAAGCTTAAAAAAGACTGGGATGCAATTTATGTTCAGTCGCCCACAGCTTATCTCATGATGAATGAAGACGGCACTGAGAGTACTTATGAGAAAAGCCTCTACAATGCCATGTTGACTTTAATGATGCTGTATGAACGCGGCTGTCTGTCAAAGACAGATGTTGCCCAATGGCTTTATTATGCTCTTTCAAATAACTTTATGTTTGGTGAGAAACAGAATCCTGGTATTGTTAAGGACAAGTCAGCTTGGGCCCAAACCACAGTTGAACAAGCTATAGGACGATTGTGCCGAACAAGAAACAAACCTCATACCACATATATCCTGTTCGATGAATCGATGAAGTCCTTCTTTGATGCTGCAAATATGGAGAAGTCTCTCACTAAGGAATTCAGAACTTTGGCCGAATACATCATGAATCATCAAAACGTTGAGGTTCCAGATAGTAACCCTGATGAAGTGATAAGGTGTAATGATGCAAATTATGCTCAAAGACAACTAGATCGACTTCGCAGTTTAGCTCTTCGCTATACGCCTCACCAAAATAATGAAGAAGACATTGACGATGACTACGTTGGTGATGATGACTTACCTTATAATGTGAAAAGCAGTCAAATCATGAACCAAAGCTATAAACAGACTATCATTAGAAAGCCTGTTATTGAGAGCATTGAGGAGTTGGATGACCAGGACAAGCGTCTGACGTTCATTCCAAAATGTTATGGTTCTTGGGATAGAGATGAAAATGGATGTTATTCCTACTCGTGGGACACAAAATATAATAAGATCTGTGTTTCTGGTAAGGGAAGGGCTCGCACGATTTCCCCCTCTTATGTGAGACTTGATACTCTTATGAAAAACCCTGTGATTAAAGCCCATTTCGAGAAAAATGGCTTTGCTACTACATGGGGAAAAGAAGGACTGATTCTTCATCCACAGATTCTAGCAACTGATTATGCCGGAGAAATTGGTGAAGAAGCATTTAAGGCGATTTTATTGTATTATACCGATTGTGCGGAAGATAGCATCAAACATTTGGAAGGTAAAGATTACGAGTTGGCTGATTACGTCGTAGTCAATCCTGATGGAAGTTACAAAATAGCTTTTGATGTGAAGAACATGAACCCCAGAGTTGACCATAATGACAAAAAGGGGGATATGCCCACTGCGAAGAAGCGCGAAATAAAGAGGAATCGTTTGGGATGTGAATTGATTACAGTCAATATGCTCCAACTGAATGAAAGTGGCATGGATGAGCTTCGTGAGATATATGGTATTATTGATAAGAATGGTAATATCATCCCTAATGCTATCGATCATCTCAAAAAACTCACTAATTCCAAGTGAACATGAAAATAGATGAACAGTACATTAAGAACTTACCTCTTACCACAAATAAGATAAATGTAACCATTGAAAAGAATGCTTTCTTTTCAAAGTATTCTATTGTGTCTTACTATGGTATGGATAAAGAGTCGAGAAACCTGGCATATGAGCAACTTGCTGATGCTCCTTGCATTTCTGTTACCGGAATTAGAGCGCGGTGGAGAGGATTGCGCTTCCCTTCCACCCATTTCTTCATTCTTGCTGTTAAAGGCGAGGAAACGAACATTCTTAACAGCTTGAGAGATTATGATTACATCCGCTCACAAATAGATACGCTGGAAGAATATGACGAAGTGCTCCAGAAGAGAATTATTGCATCACTAGCCATCAACTCACTTGGGAAAAAGAAAAACAACAAGATGATGTACAATGATGGCTCGCTACTCGTATGTGATGATAAGAACTTCAATATACCGAAATCAAGACAGGAACTTGTGTGCTTGAAAATCGAGATTAACGAGTACATGAATCTTATCGCAAAAACCACCTCATTCTCAAATCCGTCATCATATAAGGAACTTGCAAGTCATAAGAATTGTGTCTTTCGTGTTAGCAATGACATTGGAGGGTATTTATGGGAAGGGCGTTTAGTTAAGCCGATTGTTGTAAAGGACTTTAAAGATGGTGATTACAACCTGAAAGAATTATACATTCTGAAGAAAAGATTTAGTGACAATAAAAACAATGTTCCATATTGGCCCTATAATAAAGAGAACTATACTCATGGACGGCTCTTTGTTATTTGGCAGGTAGTCAACTCAGTTAATGAGGATTTCGATGGTTTAGTAAAAATAGACTTTTGCGATTTTCAAGTATTACATTATGATGAGTGCAGGACCGGAGATGACATGCACTCATTATTGCGTGAGTATCTAACAGGTAGATCTCTTTTTATTGAAGATCCTTTTAATACTTCTGCATCCAAGGAATTGATAAATCAATTCAAGTCCGAAGTGCAAGCTCTTATGGGAGATGGCATTATCTTCTCAAAGAAGCAGTCTAGTGATAATATGATAATAAAACTATGCGAACCTAAAGAGCAAGCAGCAGGCAGGACTCATTATACACAATCGCTCTATAGATTAGCGCACAGTAGTAATGCTTTACAACACATTACAGTTCAAGAGAACAAAAAACAGGAAATTACCAAAGCGAGTGCAAGGCGTATTCTTATTGAGTTGCTTGTTAAGGATTCGCTTATCAACAGGATAATGCCTAAACAGTTGTCAGAACTAATGTCAGGTTGGACATTTTATCGCTATAAGATCAATCAGGGTTTCGTTCATGGCGCATCTTTAGTAGTGAGCACAGATGGTTCTATGAACATAAAAGAGTATGGTTTATCCCAGAACAATCTTGGTGAGGATTTTGAGCAATTTGTTCAGGAATACTTAAAATTCGATGACTACGATAAAATCCGTGGAGGCAGAGATTATATGGCATTAGCAAAAAACGGCAATGTGTATCTAATCATTGATACTGATGAAATCCCAATCCTCGATGTCAATCTCATTGATGATGGATATGATCAAGTGATTAATAAGGGAGAGACTATTGCAATGTTCAAGCGAAAGAAAAATGTTCATGAATATCTTCGTGGTTATATTGGATTCCATCTTTGGAAATCGGATGGCCTCAACGGAGAAAAGGACGCGGCATATTCATATATTGCTGGCACCAATAGCGAGAACATGCAGATCATGCAGAACACCAAGATGGATAAAATGCCCAGAGCAAGGCGTATCTTTGTATTGAATGAAGATAACCACGATGCGGTTACAACAGATATCAATGAAATAACGGCTATGCTAAAGTTTGGATTTGGCCGTTGGAATGAACTAATGACTTATCCTTTCCCATTCAAATTTCTGCAAGAATATCTGGATGATGCCTGTGAAACGGTATTCTCGAAACACTGGAAAGACATAACCTATAAAGGAGATCTATGAGGCAACACAAGTATTTCCACTCTAAACCCTTTCACTAAGAGAAGAATAATGCGTATATTTGTGGGCATCTAAACTAAAACAACAAGGTTTATTCAAGGGCCAATATACAAAAGTATAAGAAACATATAATCACCAACATATCATAGACCAATTATGGCAGACACAATTAAAGCACGGCGAGAGTTATACAAGCAGTTTCAAGAGGCGTTTCCTCTTGAGTATCTAAAAGAAATGCCTTTGGAGAAGTATACCAACCTCCATGAAGTTGACTTAGTTGATACTTTCTGTTATTGGATTGAAATCAAAACGCAAGCGATAGGTTCGATGAAAGGGGGCTCCTCTTTCAAGTTCGGCATTTATAAGTATATCAATAAGCCTAATGCCGCTTACATGCAAGCTGATGACCAATATGCCTGGTACAGAAAGTATAATAAAGAGACAGCACAAGATGCTTATATTGTCGTCAGGGATGCCGTAGTGAGAGTAGCTGAGCTTGCATCAAAAGGTGATTTTGAGGAAATTGATGCTATTGACGAACTTGGTGATGTGTTCAAGTGGAAGATTGCCTACTTGTACTCTGATGAAACATTGATACCTATCTACAAGCGAGAATGGCTTAATGCCATTGCCAGAGAACTTGGTATGGATGAGCCTGAGCAAAAGGAAATATCAGATATTCAATATTTTTTGATAGATCAGAGAAACGGCAAAGATATTTATCAGTATCATGATGATTTATACGCTTTATTATCGAACAATACTAAAGAGCTATCCAGGCAATTAAAAAGTGCAGTAAGAGAAAAACTTAAACACGACGATAGGCTGAAAGCAAATCAAAGCGGACGCAACTACATCTGGATCGGAACCAATAATAACAAACTGAATTCGTCAGACTGTCATTATGAATTATGTTGGGATAAGTCTGCAAAAGCCAATCATGATGGTGAAACCGTTTTCGTTGAGCTTCATTGCGAAGAGAAGAGTACAAAAAAACAGTTTGAATCATTAAGGGACATTGATGGGCTATCTGAATTCCCGTGGGGAAAAGGTAATTTAGGCTTTAGAATAAATAATGACGGCTGGGACATTTCAGCTGATTCGATAGAAGATCTTGCAGATATTCTCATTGATGAATTGCATCAGTTGGATGATCTTGTTGGTGAAAAAGTAGAAAATATAGAGTCTGCTCTTGCTTCAGATTCAGACACGAACTCAGATATCAGATATTGGATGTATGCCCCTGGTGAGAATGCTTCAATGTGGTCCCTTTGTCAAGAGAAGAAACTCATTTGTATTGGCTGGTCAGATATGGGGGATTTATCCCAATACAACAGCCTTGAGGAAGTGGGGGCAAAAATGCAAGAAGTCTATAACGACAAGAACAACTCCTTTACAAACGACAGGCTGGCAGTATGGGAATTCACTAAAGTAATGAAGCCAGGAGATGTCATTATCGTTAAACAAGGGAAATCAAAAATCCTTGGAAGGGGCATTGTCACAGGAGATTATCAGTATGATACTTCTTACGATTTCTGCAATATTCGTTCTGTTGAATGGACCCATATCGGTGAGTGGGATGCACCTCACCAGACCGTTATGAAAACTTTGACGGACATTACCAAATATCCAAATTATGTGACGGATCTGGAGAACCTTTTCGATAGTAAGACCTCTGAATCATCGTCTACTAAAAGATATTGGTGGCTCGTTGCAAATCCCAAGATATGGAGTATAAGCGACATGAAAGTGGGAGACATTAAAGGCTATACTTTATATAACGACAATGGTAACAAACGTCGTATCTTCCAGAATTTCTTGGATGCAAAAGAGGGAGATATTGTTATTGGATATGAATCCACCCCCACAAAACAAATTGTTGCTCTAGCCGAAGTGGCTAAAGCTAATGACGGCAAGAGAATAATCTTTCAGAAAACGGAGTCGCTTCCGTCACCAATAGATTTCTCGACCTTTCGTCCAATCCCAGACTTATCGGAGATGGAGTATTTAAAAAACTCTCAAGGGTCATTTTATAAGTTGACTGAAGACGAGTTTAATACGTTGATAGATGTGATCAGGGAGTACAATCCCAAAGTTGAAGAGAAGAATAATGCTAAATACACCGAAGACGATTTCTTGAATGACGTATATCTCCCGAAAGAATCGTACCGACGGATGAAGGCTCTCTTGTTGTCGAAGAAAAATATCATTCTTCAAGGAGCTCCCGGTGTCGGGAAAACATATTCTGCGAAGCGGTTAGCTTATTCAATAATGGGTGAAAAGGATCCGTCGAGAGTGGAGTTCATTCAGTTCCACCAAAGTTATGCCTATGAGGATTTCATTATGGGATACAAACCCAATGAAGAAGGGGGATTCTATCTGAAGAAGGGAGTGTTTTATAACTTCTGCAAAAAGGTAAAAGCTGATCCCGATAGACCATATTTCTTTATCATCGATGAAATCAACCGAGGGAATATGAGTAAGATCTTTGGAGAGCTGCTAATGCTGATTGAGAATGACTATCGTGGGGAAACGGTAAAGTTGGCTTATAGCGATGAGCTGTTCGATGTCCCGTCTAACTTATATATTATCGGCATGATGAACACTGCCGATAGAAGTCTAGCGATGATCGACTATGCTTTACGTAGGCGTTTCAGTTTCTTTGACATGAGACCTGGATTTGATTCTGATGGTTTCATTCAATACCAGAAAGGCCAAAACAGCCCGTTATTTGATCAGGTTATTGAAGCGATTAAATCATTGAATCTTATCATTGCTGATGATGATTCATTAGGCGATGGATTCTGCATTGGTCACAGCTATTTTTGCAATCAAGAACACATCACTGAAGAGTGGCTTAAGAACACGATCGAGTTTGATGTGCTTCCTATGTTGAGAGAGTATTGGTTTGATAATAACGACCTATATGAGCAGCAGGCTGGTAAACTGATGGGACTGTTTAATGACTAAAGACAATGGAATACTAATTAAGAATATCTTCCACATGCTGGCCTATGCCTTCCAAGAGCTGCGCCAGAATTATTATGAGAAGATTGCTACTGAGGATTTCGACAACATTCATGATTTGTTTGCCGAGATTCTTGTAAGAGGTTTTTCTGTTCAACTAAAACAAGGTCTTCGTAAGGAATATGTCTTAAAACACGAAACAATGTCTTCGTTGAAAGGCAAGCTGGATCTTAATGGCAGTATGAGAAATCTTGCAGCTAGAAAGAGATTGTTAGACTGTGATTACGATGAGCTTTCTGTAGATAATATCTTCAATCAGATTATCAAGACAACCGCTGTCCTTTTGATAAAGCACGGGAATGTTAAGAAGGAGAGAAAAGACGCTCTCAAGAAGATGTCACTTTACCTCTCTGAAGTATCTACTATCGACCCGGCTTGTATCAGGTGGTCTGCCATTAGATTTGATCGTAATAGCAGACGTTATAGAATGTTGATCTATATTTGCTACTTCGTTCTTGATAATCTAATCTTGACAACCGACAGTGGAGAGTATTGCATGAATACATTCTCAGACGATCACATGAGCCGTCTGTATGAAAAATTCATTTTGGAGTATTACCGACGTCACTATCCAGAATGCAAACCCAGGGCAGCACGTATCGAATGGAACTTTGAGATGGAGAAGGTTTCAGCCGAATCAAAGTCAGCACTACCTATCATGCAGACCGACATTTTCCTTAGAGTCGGTGAGCGGACTTTAATAATAGACGCTAAATATCATTCCCATTCACTACTTGAGCATATGGGGAAAAACATTCTCAAGTCACTGAACTTCTATCAGATTAACTCTTATGTTATGAATTATGACACAGATCATACTGGGTTGGTTGATGGTATGCTCCTTTATGCTCAGACATTATCTGAGGGCAAAATGGATTTCATGTACCCTCATAAGGACGGGAACAAGTTATACGTTAGGTCATTGGACCTAAACCAAGATTTTGACCACATAAAAAAACAATTAGATAGCATCGTTCAGTCATGAAAGAAATAAAGAATTGGCAGCTCTTCGTCGATAAGTTCGGTGAGAATTACAGTATGCATGATGCAGTAGTTAAGCGATTCGACTTGAACGAGGACGAACTGACTGTGGTTCTCAATACTGTTTATGATATAGACGATAAGAGCGTTTATGACGTGACTTTCAAGTTTTCCCATCTAGTCAGCATTGAGATGGATTGTGAACTGGGAGACGATTATGTTTGGGGTATAGATGTCGAGAAGGACGCCAAGTACAAGAATATCTTCAAGTTCAAAATCGAGGATACACAGATCGTCATAAAGTGCTTTACCATTGAACTAGTGTCCATAACGGAGAGTGAGCCATTCCGTCGAGGTCTATATCTGTTGGAAGATGAAGATGTAAGTCCCGAGAATGCAAAAATAATGTGGAGGTCATAATCGGCAATACAATCACTTATAATGACGATTTATCATGGAACAAGATAACAATCAACAGGAATCTGAGCAGATGAAACAGTACCAGGCTGTTATGCTATGGAAACTTGGATTAGGTCACATGGGTAAGTACTTTAATGGCGAGAATCCATTGCCCGACAAAAATGAAATAGCGACTAAGGATAGTTGGAAAACTGAGTCTATGCCCAATCAGGATGTCTCTAGATTACAGATGGGTATTACTATGACTGATGAAGATATGGAAATCATTCGTCGAGGGCACATACCAGAGGCCCAGGAAGATCACTGGTTTATGTACTGTGATAACGAATATATCCGTTACTATCGCAGTTGGACCGGCATGTGTGCTTTTGAGGCTCATTATACTAGAGTCGATGACCACTGGCTTATAGATAGTCTCACAATCAATCACGCTCTTGCTGAATTTGGAGTTAATGGAGATCAGTCGGGCGCCTTCTTGTTCATCTATCTGTTAGTTGCCGAGACTGGATCTGATGCAACCCCACAATGGAATGCTTATCTTGATGCATGGACGGATACTCATTTCAAATATGCTGATGGACCTGATAACAGCAATAGTTAGAGATAATAACAACCTTTTTCACTGTAACACCATAGTCCGTTTTTTCTATTGACGGGTTAAACACAAACTTAGACATGGATATAGAGAAGCTAAAAGAATATAGCAATGGTGACGATTCATTAAGGCCATACCAACATGAGAATAAAGAACGTGTGTATGAAGCCTGGAAGACATGTCAATCGGTTATGCTGCAAATGCCTACCGGTACAGGGAAAACACGTCTATTCGTCTCAATAATTAAAGATATCTTCCATTATAGCAGGGATACAAAACATGCCTATAAAGTTCTGATCGTTGTTCACAGAACAGAGTTAATAGACCAAATAGATTTAGAGTTGGGCATTCGTTATGGATTAGCTCACGGCATTATTCAGTCTGGAAACAAAGAACGTAAGGAATATCCCATTCAAATTGCTTCAGTTCAAACATTGAGTCGTAGATTAGATAGATGGACCGATAAAGAATTTGATTTTGTTATTATCGATGAAGCTCATCATACAACTGCCCAAAGTTATCAAGAAATCATTAAAGCCTTCCCTAATGCAAAGCTTCTCGGTGTTACAGCTACACCATGCCGACTAAGTGGAGAAGGTTTTACTGGTACATTCGAGAAACTCATTCTTTCTGCTCCTATCAGTAAATTTATTGAAGATGGCTATCTTAGTAATTATGATTATTATTCAGTTAAGAGTACATCTTTTATCCAAAGACAGATCGATGGTATCAAGAAGTTCAGTAATGGCGATTATGCCGATTCTGAAATGGAGCGAGTATGTGATAATGACCGCATAAGAGCACAGGTTGTAGACACTTATTTAAAATATGCTGATGGTAAAAAAGGTATTGTTTACACTATTAACAAGGAGCATAATAAAAATCTTTGTGAAGAATTCAGTTCACATGGAATAGTCACTGTCGCTCTAGATAGTGACACTCCGAAAAATATACGAGAGGAAGCGATTGAGGATTTTAGAAGAGGGAAAATTCAAATTATCTGCAATGTAAATCTCTTCTCAGAGGGTTTTGATTGTCCGGATATTGAGTTTATACAATTAGCTCGACCAACTAAATCTCTAACCTTGTATCTCCAACAAGTGGGAAGAGGTCTTCGGGTGTCAGAAAATAAAGAGAATACAATTATTCTTGACAATGTGGGGCTATACAATAAATTTGGTCTCCCAAAGGCTCGTAGGCATTGGCAGAAACACTTCGAAGGCAAAGCTGATTATATAAAACCAGAAGAAGAGGATTCTAATATTGATTTAGAAAACAAGAACAAGGTAAAGCGTAAACGCCATCAGAATCTTCAAGAGGGCCAAGAAGAGGTGTTCTATATTGAAGATCCAAACGAAGAGGCATATCTTGAAAACAAAAAGAATCAATTTTGGAGAATCATACAAGACTATGACCAAAGTCTTTATTCTCTGATTAAAGATAGATTCAATACTCGATATTCATGGCTCGGCGAGTTCGATAATGTGATGATATTAAGAAACGAAGAAGGGAACAATTACACTATAAATATCGATGCCCTTTCACCTCAGGCGAGAAGTGGACTAGAGAGTATGATGAATCAAAAGTTTTTTTTCTATGAAAATAACGAAAATGTTTATCGTCATCCCAAAGATATTGAAGAGACAATAAGTAGAATAAAAGAGGACTTGTTCTCATATAAGTCAAAAAGTAGAATAAAGCTTGCTATTGATAGTCTGAGGGAAGTCTTTAAGATGGATCTCTCTACAGACGAAGTATTATTTATTGTGGGTTCCATTAAACAAGGTGAGAGTGGTAAACTAAACTTATTTCTGGCAAATATTAAGCAATTACTCTTTAGAATATTTTTCGATGCCCTATTTAACTCAACCGATAAACAATCAGATTGGTTTCTTGAAAACTTAAAGAGAATGGATCTTGACTACATATTTCAAGAATACCGATTATTGCAGATATAAATGACCTCCTCACCTACCACCACACAAGAGCTAATATCCCTGGTCGAATCCATGTGTGAGGTCCAGGATAGGATGCTCGGCGCTAGAGGAATGCCTGAACATATCCAAAGACCTCACGTGGATAATATGGAGGCATTAAAAGCGCCGGTATTTTTCCTGTGGGAGTTGCTTGGATATGGAACGACGAAAGAATTGTCCGAAAAAGGCGTTAAGAGGGTCTGGATGGCGAGTTTTAAGTCATCACCGGGGGAATACTTAGAAGAGTGCCTATCGTTGCTCAGAGACTACAAAGTGCCGATATCAGAATACGACGGAGGGACAAGGCTGAGACAAACCCTGATCAACTTCTATGCTGATATGATGGAGATGTATGAGAGAGGTTAGCCACCTTCCATAATCCGGCGAATATCACTCATGCGGTACCTATCATTAGCACCCACAGTGACAGGAACCAAGTAACCCATCTTTTTCCATCGCCATAGAGTTGTTGAAGCCTTGCCCAAAATCTCCATAGCCTTTTCACGACTTATATAGGTCTCAGCCTTGGAATCAGCTATCTCCTGTTCAAGTTCACGCTTAGTCTCGGCAATCAGTAATCTGTTCGCCTCGATTAGTTCGCCCTGTGTGATAGTAACTTGCAAGCCTGGACATTCTTTAGCAAGCTCAATTAGATTTTTGATCATTTCAGTAAAACTAAATTTTTGTTAGAGTCATTAAAAGGGTCTAAGAGCATCTTGATTGACTCGAAATATCAGATTATATCTTTCTTGTTGATGAAGTCCAACAGCCTTTGCAGGTCTTCGTCATTTGCTCCATTCAGATAGTTTATGATCTTTTGCTTGCAGGGGTTAGTGTTCCACTTCTGCATCTCACGTGTTTGTGAAGAAGATTCACTGTCAATATAGGGTTGCATAGTTTTGTACGAACTATGGCCAGTACATTTCATGATGGACGGAGCGGACATATCCTTAGCAAAAGAGATGGTAACGAACGATCTTCTTCCAACATGACATGAGATGATATCATAGAAGAAACGTTCCTCTGTTACGATTTCACTTCCGACAAGATACTCATCCAAGACCTTGCGATCAAGCTCTGCAGTCTTAGCTGCATCTTGAATCGCCTTGTTCAGTTTTTGGCTGCTCGGCACTTCAAAAACATGGCCATCTTTGGTTTCCTGCCCCTCATATTTGGCTAAAATCATGAGTGCACCATCGTTCAGCGGTATATTAAGAGGTTTACCCGTTTTATGGGCATGCATCACAATCCGGTTGTTTGAGATGTGGGCAGTGCGTAGATTACTCAGGTCAGAATAGCGAAGTGACGTATAGCACATGAAACAGAATAGATCTCTTGCATGGCTAAGCCGTTCGTTCTTATTAAAGTCATAATCCATGAAATACTGCAGTTCGTCATCTGTAACGTAGGTCACTGTTTTAGGCAGCACTTTCAGATTTGACCTATAATGAAGAACAGTTCTGGGTAAGGAATACCCGACTTGATCGTTTATCCAGTTCAAAAAGCTTCTTAGCATGACGAACTGCTTGTTAGCAGTACGATTCCTGTAACGGTTTTCAACATACCAGTCGCGTAGATTAAACATAGTTTCTTGTGTAACATCTGAAGCCCATGTGGCCTTAGGATTTGCTGCCGTAAATTGATTGAATGCTTGAGTGTATTTCTCAATACAGAGCTTAGTCCAGTTACGTTCCCGCCCACGAGTAGCAATGAACTCATCAAAAAGAGTTTTCAGCGTCTTCCTTTTGACAACATTAGTCTCGATTTCCTTTTCGTTCCTACCCAGATGTTCATTGACCATCTTCTTCAATTCGTCAGGAGTGGGTATCACATTCTTGAGGGAGCATATATCCATACAATTCTCGATCTCCTGTCTGAAATCTGCAATAGCGGAATTGATCTCACTAGCCGTGAATGTCATTTTACGAACATTGTGAGTTGTTCCTTTCTTAGCCTTCTGGGCATCGCTATCCCATTTAGCCTCTTCGGCATACAACCCAGTTATAAACGTCACCTCACTTTGTTTTGAGTTCCACCTCACACGAACAGCAACCTTTCCGGTGTCCTTCTTTATAAATACTCGTATTGAATACTTGATCCTTAACATACAATTACGCTGTGTTTAAAAAATTATTTGTACTTTTGTGTTGTAAATTCTGATAATAACATGGTCTGAGCCACGTTAGCTGTGCAAAATTAGACATCCAAATTTACATCCACAAGAGGTCCCCCCTTTTGTAAGATTACTTAAGATCAAGTTAGATAATTTGATATTTTGAGAGTTGTAATTGTCTGAAATTTAACTATTTGTCATATTTGACAATTTCACATGGTATTATATCTAAGGTCTTGTCCTCTCCGCCAAGCCGAGAAACGGTTGTGACGACTGTCGCAATCGTTTTTTTTGTTGGCACCCATGCAAGCGTGCTTGCAAATGGGCGCCAGCAGAAAAACGATAGAGCGCCCTTGTCTGGGCGCGGTTTCTCGGCTTGGCAGCGTCCCCGCGGGAGCGCACAAGATGCACGAGCGCCAGCGAGTGAATCTTGCCGCCCCGCTTCTCGCTTCCTTCATTTCTAATTCCAACTCCCGTATCTCGAGCGACCTCATATACCAAAGCTACCGAGTGATTGCGCAGCAATCGGTTGCGAACTGGCAGCGCCCCCGCGGGAGCGCAAAGATGCACGCGCAAAGCGAGCCAATCTTGACGACAATGTAGAGACGCAAAATTTTGCGTCTCGATACCTGAATAAAAGGATAAGTCTAAAAAGCGGCTTTATTCTTGATCACTGCACTGGGAGATGAGACTTTCAAGCATCTCGTGCCAGTCACCGCCATTATCGGGCTGCAGTACATGTATGCCCAGGGAGGCTGCCACCTCAACGTTGTGGGCGCTATCATCAATGAAAACGGTTTCTTCGGGCACGGCTTTCTCACCCTCTAGCATCATCTCAAAGATGCGCTTCTCGGGCTTCATGATGCCCATTTCATAACTCAGATACAGGGCGTCAAAATAATAGTCCAATCCATGTCCTCGTCCGTCAAAAGCGTTGCTCCGTGCCCATTGCATCATGAATGGATTTGTATTGCTGAGCAAGCTCAGGCGAAAACCTCGTTCCCTTAGCTCGATGAGTTTGTCAAGGTTGCGTTGGGGCAACTCTACCATATATCCTTGCCAGCCGTGTGCACAATCATCCAGCGTCAGTTGCTGACCTGCCAGCTCACTCAGTTTGTCCCTGAACTGCTCAGCAGTGATTTTGCCGCTCTCGAGCTCACCAAAGATACCTACCTGAGCGAAAGCGTCAAGATAGGATGCGGCATCGCTAAATCCCACTTCATTGAAA
>JBGUIU010000046.1:0-23162 GCA_045113275.1 Paludibacteraceae bacterium | reverse complement strand
AAATGATGTCTCCGTCATACGATCTTGTTTATCTTACATGTTTTTCACCACTACGATTTTGAATGTCATAGGATCAACTACTCGATCTGGTGCTATTGCATCCATGTCTTCGATGATAAAGGTAACGGTACCTGGTTCATATTCGAAGCGAATGTTTTCTCCGACAGCTGAGTCTCCTTCATCGTAAACGTATGGATAAACGTAAGGAAGTGTGTTCCAAGAACTTAAATTCTCCTGTTGGTTGTAGGTATTCCACATGTAACCTAAAACAGCACCGTTCTTCATGACTGCATCTGTGATGTCTCTGTTGTCAACAACCACATAGCGATAAGGTCTTGTTCCGTTGTCATCTATTAACCATTCATTTGGCTGAATCGTATATTCCAGTGTATATACCTGCGCACCTTGCTGATAGTACTCTTCAGTAATATATTCTTTGTGACAACTCGTGTTTAACGCTAGTAATGAAACCAGCATAGATAACAATAAAAAGTTCTTCTTCATATTTATATACATTTAAAGTTTATATTGATTCAACTATTTCTTTCGCAAAGTCGGATAGGGTAGTGTCTCTCGCTCCCATGATTAAGACGATGTCTCCTTCTTTGGCATTTTTTTGCAAATATGGAATGAGTTCTTTCCTGTCGGGAAAGTAAACAATCTGTTCACTAAATTTTTGAATCTCTTTTACAACATCAGCTGTGGTTACCTCTCTAGTAACGGTGCCGCCTGCGTAATAGACATCCGAAAGAATGAATAGATCCTCGGGACGAAGTGATGCCATCACCTCCTGTTCCAACTCTTTGTGCATGAATTTAAGCGGACCGAAGCCGTGGGGTTGAAACCATGCCAGAACTCGCTTTCCTGCGGTCTGACAAGCTTTGATGGCACATACAACTTCTGCTGGATTATGTGCAAAATCATCAATCACGGTCACTCCTTTAACTTCTCCTGCTACTTGCGTGCGTCGATAGATACCTTTGTAACTGCGTAATGCTTCGGCACTTTTCTCTATGCTCACACCTACAGCGTGACAGCAAGCTATGGCTGCTAAGGCATTCTCCATGTTATGTTTTCCTATGACAGGTAACGTAACAGGTGTTCCGTTGCAATCGAAAGAAATAGAAAATCCTTTCTGTTGAAACTTGGAACCGTTGAATCCACAATCTGTTTCTACACCAAAATCATTCGTTTTGTCAATGGATAGAGTTCTACTTTTGGGGTGACTCTGATTGACAATAAACGTTTTTGTCGTATGACTTCGGAAGGTTTTGAAAAGATCGGTCAATTCATCGTATTCCTTGTGATCTCTGTCCATGTTGAGCAATAAAGCTATTTCAGAGGTGTAGTTGACTATAGAACCATCCGATTCGTCTGCCTCAATAACTAGCCAATCGCTTTTCCCAACCCATGCATTCCCAGGCAACCCTTTCTCTTGTAGAGTGGTCAGTCCGGCACCACTCATAATAGAAGGAGATACATTGTTTTGATCCAATATGTGAAATATCATGGCCGTCGTGGTTGATTTTCCTGATGTTCCACCTACCGCAATTGTTCGTTTGGTTCTGGAAATAGAAGCCAATAGTTCCGAACGCTTGATGATTGGAATATTCAGTTGTTTAGCTTTCTGGTACTCTACATTGCTCTCTTCTATGGCAGTAGAGACAATGAGTACATCCACATCGGAAGTGAGTCCAGAGGCATCTTGAAAATAACACTGTATGCCTTGTTTCTCAAATTGTTCTTGAATAAGCATTTTCCCTTCTGGCTTGAAGATTCGGTCACTGCCGGATACCTTTTTGCCGATTCCTCTTAGGTATTGTGCAATTGCACTCATTCCTGTACCTGCAATGCCTACAAAGAAGAAATGCTGATGTTCCTGAAAATTATATGGGTTATTCATAGACAATTAGTTACAACGTAATGAAGAATTGTTTAACGTCTGTCGTAGATATCGTGAGTAATGACTGTAGTGGTCACTACACGCAATTGTTCAATTTGTTCGTCGGTTACGCCCATTGATTTTAAGAAATCTACATAATCATCGGTAAAGCTCTCGCTGTTATCCGTAATCATGGTGGCATCTATAACTAGGTGAAGTTGATTGTCTTTAATGTAGAAGGTTTGTTTGTTGATAACATATTTCAATTTCTTCTTCATCTCAGCCATAGCTTCTTCGATGAGTTCTCTCTCCATTTCATCCAACTCACCATATGTGCTTGCGTCATAGCTGTGCCAGATGATGAATTCAGTAAGATCAGCATTTGTCTCAAGGGTTATATCCTTGTCGCCTACAGTCGTGATGATGGATATTTCATTGCCGGAGATGGAGTATTTATTTGTGTAATCTCCTGATGAATAGGTACCATCAGCATGAAATGCAACGGTGTCACATCCCGATATAGAAACGCTTTGTTGTTGTGCAGCCTTTATGTCAATAGGTTGGCTAACACCATTGTACGTATAAAAAGATGAAGGAGATAGAACCCATGTTCCAACGATATCATTTGGATCAGTACTTCCTCCAGGATCAGTTGTTGAGTCTGTTTGTTGTGTGTTGTTCAAATTCTGGTCATCATCATCATCGTCTCCACAAGAAACAAATGTTAAAACTGCGCAGCATAAAACTGCTTTGAAAAATAAACTAAAATTCTTTTTCATGGTGATTAAATTTTAATGGGTTATTAATTAATTTTTTTTTCTTTGTTTATAAGTGGTAAAATTAGTGAGCAGATGAAACCTCCTACGCAATTGATGATGATCTCAATTAAGTGGGAGAGCAGTGAAAATGTCAATGCTTGTGTCTCTTTGATGCCGTATAGCATGAGTGCTCTTGATGTCATGAATTCGTATGCACCAATTCCTCCTTGTACGGGTGCTAACATGCCTAATGATCCAAATACATACGTGATCAATCCAACTTCCATGGATAGATCGGTTGTGAAATCAAATAGCCAGAAACTGAAGTAGAGCATTAGATAGTAGAGGAAGAATATGATAACTGAATAGAGTAGGAATAACGGTTTGTTTTTTATCTTCGTAAATGATTTTAAACCGTTCCATATTCCGATACTTATTTCTTTCACTTTATGTGCAAAACTCAGGTTGGCGATCTTCTTCCGAAACAAAATACATAATAGGGTAATGAGTAGGAGAACACACCATAGAACGGGATGGTTGATCATCTTGAAAATTGAATCCGTCAAATGGATAGAGCTCAGTACGCCTTCGAAGACATCAAACTCTGCAATTACGGTAAAGAAGACGATGAGCAAGGTGATGATAAGGTCGAAGACGCGTTCGGTGATGACCGTTCCAACCAGTTCACTCATTGGAATATTCTCGTATTTCTTTAGGATACCACAACGGGCAATCTCACCGGCACGAGGGAATACATGATTGATGAAATAACCGAACATAACCGCACAGAATGTGTTCTTGTTCTTCGGACAGTGGGCAACAGGTTCAATCAACATGTTCCATC
Source organism: Paludibacteraceae bacterium (assembly GCA_045113275.1). Taxonomy (GTDB): domain Bacteria; phylum Bacteroidota; class Bacteroidia; order Bacteroidales; family Paludibacteraceae; genus UBA1181. The sequence goes on along the minus strand of JBGUIU010000046.1, from coordinate 19,678 downwards.
TCAACGCACGAATCCAGCTACTAAGAATGCACAATCCGATGGGTAGAATGATATATCCCCATTGGGTTGTGTTAAGAATTGATTTCATCTCCTCTATATCGATCTGTCTATATACTAAATAGAAAACCAGAACCCCTAAGCCTAAAGAAACCAATAGCTGTATAATGTCTTTCTTAGATTTTTTTTCCATGCGATTCTTTATGATTCATGCAAAGATATAATATTAGAATGACAAATTCCTTGAATATTGTAGAAAAGTGCGATGTTGAATGGTTAAATAGTGTTCCTATTTTGATTGAATATGAAAAAAGGGTGTCCGTTTAGAACACCCTTTGGAGTATTGAGTATGATTTCAGAATTAATTATTCTCTGGTCTTAGCTTTCTAACAACTGCACCTGCACGCCACATTTCGCTGTCACGAAGAGCTGCCAATTCTTTCTCCAATCCTTCACGATAGTTAGGTTTTGAATTAGAGTCAATAGAGATTTGAGCTTCTTGTCCTGTGATAACGGAGTGATACAATTTCTGCATTACAGGTTTGATTGCATCGTGGAAAGGTCCCATCCAGTCTAATGCACCTCTTTGAGCTGTTGTTGAACAGTTAGCATACATCCAGTCCATTCCGTTTTCACCGAATAATGGGCCGAGTGATTGAGTTAGCTCTTCAACTGTCTCATTGAAGGCTTCTGATGGTGAGTGTCCATTCTCACGTAACACTTCATATTGAGCCAATAGCAATCCCTGAATAGCACCCATCAAAGAACCACGTTCTCCAGTTAAGTCTGATGTAGCCTCTTTGGTGAATGTAGTCTCGAATAAATATCCAGAACCAACACCGATTCCAAGTGCGATTACTTTTTCCCACGCATGACCAGTGGCATCTTGATAGATGGCATATGAAGAGTTCAAGCCACGACCTTGAACGAACATACGACGAAGAGATGTTCCAGATCCCTTAGGTGCAATCATGATTACATCGACATCTTTTGGCGGAACAATTCCTGTACGGTCATTCCATGTGATGGCGAATCCGTGAGAGAAATATAATGTTTTACCAGGGGTGAGATATTTTTTGATTAGTGGCCAGCACTCTATTTGTGCAGCATCTGAAAGTAATAGTTGAATGATTGTAGCTCTCTTGCAAGCTTCTTCTATACTGAATAGTGTTTCACCAGGCACCCATCCATCAGCAACTGCTTTGTCAAATGTCTTTCCTTCTCTTTGACCCACAATTACGTTGAACCCATTGTCACGAAGATTCATGGATTGACCAGGACCTTGAACACCATAACCAATAACTGCTATAGTTTCGTTCTTTAACACTTCACGCGCTTTTTCTAATGGAAATTCTTCACGAGTAACAACGTTCTCGATTACTCCTCCAAAATTCATTTCTGCCATAATGATATCTATTTCTGTATTTAACTTAAATTGGTGCAAAGTTATTGTTTTTTCAATAAATTTAAGAAGTTTGTCTGTTTTTTTTGTGTAAGTTTGTCTTCTGATAAATTGTACTTATAAAATATATTATGAATAAGCTTTTTTTGAGTGCGGTGGCACTCCTTTGTACTACTTCTGTGTTTTCTCAGAGCCAAGAACCGATTGCGATGGATCCTGCTCTTCGTTATGGTATCCTGGACAATGGTTTAACGTATTATATCCGTCATAATGATGTGGTGCCTGATCGTGCCGATTTCTATATCGTTCAGAATGTGGGAGCCATCTTGGAAGAGGATAATCAAAATGGATTGGCTCATTTCTTGGAACATATGGCTTTTAATGGAACGAAAAATTTTCCTGGGAAGTTGATTATTGATTATTTGGAAACCGTTGGCGTCCAATTTGGAAATAATATAAATGCTTATACGTCGTTGGATGAGACGGTCTATAACTTAAAATCGGTCCCAACCATCCGTGAGTCAATTGTCGATTCTGCTCTTTTGGTCCTTCATGATTGGTCTGGATTCATCTCCTTGGAAGGGGAGGAGATTGATAAGGAACGTGGGGTGATTCGAGAAGAATGGCGCACACGAATGAATGCGAATCGTCGCCTATGGAAAGCTTCTTTACCTATAATATATCCGAACTCTCAATACGCTAAACGTGATGTGATCGGTGATACTGCTATCATTAATAATTTTGCGTATGATACGTTAAGAGCGTACTATCATCGTTGGTACAGACCAGACTTGCAATCTATTATTATTGTGGGGGATGTGGATGTTGATAAGGTGGAAAACCGTGTGAAGGAGATGTGGAAAGATATTCCTAAACGAATTAATCCTGCCGTTCGTCAGACCTATCCTGTTTATCCAAATGAGAAACCGCTGGTGGCAATCTTGACGGATGAAGAAGCGAAGAACTGTCGCGTGCAAATTCAGTACAGGCATTCGCCTATGCCTGATCGTATAAAAGCTAGTGTGACGGGTTATATGATGCATCTGGCTTATTCCTTGATTGAAAACATGGTTAGTGATCGGTTGGATGAATTGGCTACTAAGGCAGATGCTCCTTTTGCAGCCGGGTATGTCGGGTATGGTGAAGAGGTGCGCCCTGTGGATGCCTTTTCGTTGATTGCTATTCCTTCTGAAGGGAAGGAGGAGATCGCTTTTGCTGCTTTGTTGGAGGAGGCTGAGCGAATGAAACGCTATGGGTTCACTCAATCTGAGTTGGATCGTGCTAAACTGAATCTGTTGAGTTTCTACGAAAAGGCATACAATGAACGAAATAAGACGAAGAATGATGCGTACGTAAAAGAGTATATTGATAATTTCTTGAACTTCTCGCCAGTCCCTGGTATCGAATGGGAGTATAAAAATTCAAAGTACCTATTGGATATTCTCACCTTGGATATGGTGAATGAAGTGGCGGCTAAGTTTGTGACGGATAAAAATCAAGTGGTGATGATGACGGGTCCTAAGAAGGAGAGCGTGAAATTTCCTTCGGAGAGCCGTGTGCTTCAGATGTTGACAGATATTAAAACGGCGGAGGTTCAACCTTATCAGGAGAAGACAATTGATACGAATTTGATTGATGATAAATTAAAAGTACAGAAAGTAAAATCAGTGGGTCATAATCCTGTTATTGAGGGTGTGACGGAATGGGTGCTGGGGAATGGCTTACGTGTAATCCTTCAACCTACTCAGCTGAAAGAAGATGAGATATTGGTATATGGCTTTAGCTATGGTGGAACGTCTCAGGTAGCTAATTTGGCGGACTTGTATTCTGCAAGTTTATGTTCATCCATTGCGTCAAGTAATGGTATGGGTAAATATTCTCAAACGGATCTGGTTAAGGCCTTGGCTGGTAAGCGTGTGAGCCTTCGTCCTACGGTGGGTACGTATGATGAGTCATTCTCCGGAAATTCTAATGTGAAGGATTTTGAGACCTTGTTGCAACTGATATATCTTACATTTAAAGGAACAAGAAAAGATGATGAGAGTTATGAGGCGTTGATGAATCAGTACAGAGCTGTTTTAGCGAATGCGGATAAGGATCCTTCTCGTGCATTCTCAGATTCTGTGCGTAATGTGGTGAATAATTATCATCCGAGAAGTTTCTCAATGACATTGGATCGTTTGAAAGATGTGTCGCAAGATCGTGCCTTGGAAATCTTTGATGCTCGTTTCGAGGATCCGAAAGATTTCACGATCTATTTTGTTGGAAATCTTGATCTAGATTCAGTGAAACCTTTGGTGGAGAAATACTTGGGTGGTATTCCAAAACAGAAAAAGATGAAGGTGGAGAACTGGATTGACCTAGGCATTCGAAATCCGAAGGGAGAGGTCTCTAATCGGTTTGAGCGTGATATGCAGGTGAATAAAACCTCTAATTTTGTCTTGTTCACAGGCGAAATGGATTATACACTTAAAAATAAACTCACATTACAGCTGATTGCTGATATCTTGGATATTCGCTACTTGGAGTCTATGCGTGAGAATGAAGGGGGTACGTATGGCGTGAGTGTTCGTTCTTCTTTGTCTTATATCCCAGTGAAAAAGGGTTCTTTGCAGATGACGTTTGATACGGATCCTAAATTAGAGGATCGCTTGTTGCAGTTGATTCATGAAGGAATCGACACATTGATGATAGAAGGTCCTTTGGATAAGGATTTCAATAAGGTGAAAGAAAATTTACGAAATAAATTTGTAGAGAACCAGAAAGAGAATAGATGGGTCTTGAATGCGCTTATCACGTATTATAAAGAGTCGGTCGATCTGCGAAAAGAGTATTTGTCCACCTTGGATGCTATCACGAAAGAGGATATCCAGGCGTTGCTCAAGAATCTGATGAGCCAAGGAAATGAAATTAAGGTGATTATGGCTGCAAAACAATAGGTGTACGATTCGAAAAGTAGTATATGAAAAGCCCCCGAAGATTTATCCAACAATCTTTGGGGGCTTCTTTATCTCCATCTAACAATCAAGGTCTGTTTGTCGTCGTTTGTAATTCAGCTAATAATGCTTCGGCTTTTTGAAGACTATCCAATTTGCCTACATCAATAAGTTTTACTTCGTTATTAAGAACGCCTCCAATCTTTATTTTATCTGCACTTCCGATATAAAAGTCCATGATAGGGAACTTGACAGGATATGTCTCCATGTAATGAAAGATTTCTGGTGAAAGAATATGAATGCCTGAGAACGCTCTTTTCCGAAGTCTCTCTACTTCGATGGGTTGGAAGGGTGATTTCACTTCTCCTGTCTGTGTGTTGATCCAGCCCTTCAGTTGGTCATTGTCATCGAATAAGAGGTATCGGCTTGTCTCTCGTTCTTTCACTAAGAGCGTTGCTATGTTGTCACTGTTTTTATGACTGTCATATAGTGCGCGAAGGTTGGCGTTGGACAGAATATCCACATTGTGGATTAAAAAAGGCTGACCATCGTCAAAAAAATGAGCTGCTTTCTTTATGCCTCCACCCGTGTCGAGTAGCATGTCACGTTCATCTGATATCTCAATGCGAAGACCGAAATTCTTTTTCTCTTTTAGAAAATCAAGGATTTTGTCGGCATGATGATGAACATTGATGATTTGTTCATCAAAGCCTTCTTCCGCTAGTTTGGTGATGACATGCTCTAAGAGTGTCTTCCCGCCAACGGGAACGAGCGCCTTGGGTATTGTGTCGGTGATAGGTTTTAGGCGAGTCCCTAAACCGGCGGCAAATATCATGGCTTTCATACGCTTCTTTTATTTATTGTTTCCTTTCCCAGTCTCCTCTTTTTTCTGTTGAGGTTGTAGGATTGAGTTGTATTTTGTTTTATCCTTTAATATGTTGATGGCTTCTTGCTTAACCTTGTCATATTTAAGCGCTTCTGCGATGGAGCCTTTCTGATAGTATAGTTGTTTCATTATTTCGATACTGATGAGTTGAGATATCTCATCTTCGAATAATTTCAAATCTTGATCCAGATTATGCGATAATTTTTTCTCAAGGGCTTCGAATTCATCCTTTGAATAATCGAGGTATCCTTCCGTCTTGGCTAATTCCTTAAGATTCTTCAATGTCTCTTCCGTCTTCAGCACGTAGGAGAAGTTTTGTTTCTTTGCATACGCTTTGAAATCATCGTATTCTGTGAACTTAAACTCCTTTGGTGTAGCTATTTTCGGATGCTTGGCAATGTAATCCACAGCATAGTTGAAGATGATATTCTCTGTATAGAGATAGTAACTGATGGTGGATAGCGTTTGTGCTTCGATCGTGATATCAGGGGTGATACCTCCACCATCACGAACGATTCTTCCATGTTTCGTTTTGAATTCGGTGGTGAGACTGTCTGGTATTCTCTTGACGGATCCATCTTCATCTTTCTCTGCATAGTTGATGGCTTGAACACATCGTCCACTAGGAATATAATATTTAGAGATGGTTACTTTTATCTTTCCTCCGAAAGGCAGATTACGGGTGGTCTGAACCAATCCTTTGCCGTATGTGCGCTCTCCCACGATAACAGCTCTGTCAAGGTCTTGTAAAGCACCTGAGAACACTTCTGAAGCAGATGCTGAGTTGTGGTTAACCAGCATGACAATAGGAATCTCCTTGTCAATCGGTTGTTTGATCGCTTTACATACTTCATCCAATTCCTTTACCTTACTTTTGGTATATACAATCGTTTCCTGATTCTCAATGAAGTAGTTGACGATTTCTGTAGCTTGGTCTAATAAACCACCGGGGTTGTTACGTAGGTCGATGATCAAGGAGTTGATCTTCTTCTTCTCTTTCAATTCAAGAAAAGCCTGTTTGAAATTGGCGGCAGATTTCTCAGTGAATTGTGAGAAACGGATGTAGCCTATGCCAGCCTCCAGTGTGTCGCAGTATTCAATATTGGGCAGGATGATTTTCTCTCGTCGAATCGTCACCTTGCGTTTTTTCTCTGTGACAGGATTTTCTAGCACAAGTTTTATATCGGTGCCGCTCTTTCCACGTAGCATATCGCTGATGAATGATACGGACTTGCCTTTAGCTTGTTTCCCATTGATTTCAACAATTCGATCTCCACATTTTATGCCTCCTTTGTCTGCCGGACATCCTTCGTAGATATCAGAAAAGCAGATATAATCCCCGATCTTGTTGATTGAGGCACCGACACCTGCATACTCTCCAGTCATCATGAACTTGAAATCCTCTTCCTTCTCTTCTGGAATATAGATCGTGTAAGGATCAAGCTCATCCAACATCGCATCGATACCCGTGTTGATAATCTTTTTGGTGTTAATGGTATCAACATAATAGAGATCCAACTCCTTGTATAGAAGATTGAAGATATCTAGGTTCCTCGATATGTTTTCGTAATGATTATCTATTGAATCATTCGCTGATGTTGCTCGCATGGGCATTGTGATGAGACATGCAAGAATGGATATGGTTACAAACTTTTTATTCATGGGCGTTTAATGATTAGCTAATATTTTTTATGATTTCCCCACAAAGATTTCATTCTCTCTGTCAGTTTGTTTTCTGCAGGGTTATCCTGCGGAAGCCAGAATTGTGTCTTTGAAATCTTTTTAGGTAAGAATTCTTGAATTACAAAATGACCTGGATAGTCATGGGAATATTTGTATTCCTTTCCATAATCGAGTTTCTCCATCAGTTTGGTAGGCGCATTGCGTAGGTGGAGTGGGACAGACAGATTACCTGTTTCCTTGACATTCCTTAGCGCTGCGTCGATGGAGAGATAGGCTGAATTACTTTTCGGACTTGTCGCTAAATAGATGGTGGTCTCAGCTAATACAATCCGACCTTCTGGCCAGCCAATTTTGTGGATGGTGTCAAAACATGCGTTGGCAAGCAACAGTGCGTTAGGATTGGCCAATCCGATGTCCTCTGCTGCTGAGATAACCAATCTGCGGGCAATGAACTTAGGGTCTTCACCGCCATCTACCATTCGTGCCAACCAATAGATAGCACCGTCAGGATCACTTCCTCGAATGGATTTGATGAATGCAGAGATGATGTCGTAATGCATCTCTCCATTCTTATCGTACGCATTTGGATTCTCTTGCAGACGATTTGTCACTTTCTCATTCGTGAAATGAATCTCGTCACTATTCTCTTCTGCGTTTATGACTAATTCGATGATGTTTAATAACTTACGTGCATCTCCGCTGGCAAAACGAATCAGTGCATCAGTCTCGTCAAAAAAGATTTTCTTCTCTTTCAGTATCTTATCTTCCTTGATGACTCTTTGAGCCAACTCCAGTAAGTCTTCGTCTTCCTGATATTTCAGTACAAATACCTGACATCTGGATAGGAGGGGTGTGATGACCTCAAACGATGGGTTTTCGGTGGTAGCACCAATGAGCACGATGATACCTTGTTCGACGGCACCGAGCAGAGAGTCCTGCTGAGCTTTAGAGAAACGATGGATCTCGTCGATAAACAGAATAGGAGGCTCTGGATTGAAGAGTCTTGCCCCTTTTGCCTTGTCTATTACTTCACGTACTTCTTTCACACCAGAGCTGATGGCACTTAGTGTATAAAAAGCACGATTTAGTTTTTTAGCGATAATACCCGCCAATGTTGTTTTTCCAACGCCTGGAGGTCCCCATAAGATAAATGAGGATATTCTGCCGGATTCAATCATCTTGCGGAGAATCGCATTGTCTCCGACCAAATGTTTTTGTCCGACATAATCGTCCAATGTTTTAGGGCGAACACGTTCTGCTAGGGGTTGTATTAAATTGGCGTCCATTTGTCGTTATTAGAAACAAATATCCTATAATGATACAAATTTAAGTAAATGAGATGATATTATCAAATAAAAAGCAATTCTGCATGGGGTCAGAATTGCTTTTCTTATGCGTATTTTATGAAAAAATCAGATGATGCCTAACATTTTGCCCACTTTGCCGATTTTCTCTAATGCTGTTTGTACTTGTGCTTCTGTGTGAGTAGCCATCAATGAGAAGCGAATTAAGGTATCATTAGATGGCACTGCCGGACTAACAACAGGGTTAACAAAGATTCCTTCTTCAAACAATAACTTGGTCATGAGGAAGGTCTTCTCATTGTCTCTGATAAAGAGCGGAATGATAGGCGTCTCTGTATGTCCGATTTCAAAACCTAATTCTTTGAATCCGTTGAGTGATATTTTGGTCAGTTTCCACAAATTCTCCATTCTCTCAGGCTCGTTTTGCATGATTTCCAATGCAGCTAGAACAGAAGCTGTAGCTGCTGGTGTGATGCTGGCACTGAAGATATATGGACGAGTGGAGTGTCTCAACCAATTGATGATGCTTTCATCTGCAGCAATGAATCCTCCGATAGAAGCGAGGGATTTACTGAATGTTCCCATGATAAGATCCACATCTTTCGTGAGACCGAAGTGGTCACAGATGCCTCGTCCTTGTTTACCGAAAACACCTAAGCTGTGTGCCTCATCCACGTAAATGCTAGCGTTGTATTTCTTGCTTAATTCGACAATCTTATCCAGCTTTGCTACGTCGCCTTCCATGCTGAATACACCGTCAACTACGATTAGTTTAATCTTGTCGGGTTCACATGCTTGTAACTTCTTTTCCAAAGACTCCATATCGTTATGCTTGAATTTCAAGCATTTAGAAAAGCTGAGTTGCTTTCCTGTCATAATGGAGGCATGATCTAACTCATCAAATATTATATAATCTTCACGACCCGTTAGGTTGGAGATGACTCCCATATTCGCATTGAATCCCGCTGAAAAGATAAGTGCATCATCTTTTCCTACAAATTTGGCTAATTTGTTTTCTAACTCAATATGAATATCTAATGTTCCATTTAAAAATCTGGAACCGGCACAACCTGAGCCGTATTTCTTTGTGGCTTCTATAGCAGCCTCTTTAATTTTGGGATGATTGGTAAGTCCTAAATAACTATTGGAACCAAACATCAGAACCTTTTTGCCATTAATCGTTACTTCTGTGTCTTGATCACTTTCAATTACACGGAAATAGGGATATACACCTTTTTCTTTCACCTTCTGTGGCTCTGTGTATTTGGCAAGTTTTTCTTGTAATAGACCCATTTTATAAATTCTAAAAATTTGCGCAAATTTACTAAAAAATTAAGATAGAAGTTGTTTTTCTCCTTTATTATTTTAGTTTTTTGAATCTGCTTTATGTTTATTTGCTTCTTAAATGCCTTTGTTCTCTGAATTTCATGATTTTTTCTGGAACGGGTGCTTCGAATGTTACCGTCTTGTTTGTGGCGGGATGTCGGAGTGTGATTCTGGCGGCATGTAGTCCGATGCGACCAATCGGAGAGACGCCTCCTCCATATTTTTTATCGCCAACAATCGGATGTCCGATGGATTGCAGATGTACTCTGATCTGGTTCTTCCTGCCCGTTCGGAGATTCACTTCCAATAAGGTGTGATTTTGAAAGGTCTTGACGATCTTATAATCAGTGAACGATTCCATTCCGCCATTGTCATAATCGAATGAATATACATTCTTGGATTTGGGCTCTTCTTTCAACCATGAGTGAATGGTTCCATTTTCTTCTTGAACAACACCTTCCACTAGAGCGTAGTATATCTTTTCCAACACAATCTTATGCCAATTCTCTTGTAGCTTCTTTTGTGTATCCTTGTCCTTCGCAAAGACCAGTACGCCAGAGGTCTCTCTGTCAAGACGATGGACAATGTATAGATGATTGTTCTTGTCCTGCTGCTTCAAGTGATTCATGATGATACGGAAGGCAGTGGTCTCTTCCTGCTTGTCGGTCGCAGTGGTTAAAAGGCCTTCGGATTTATTGACAACGATAATGTAATTATCTTCGTATAGGATGGATAACTTGGCGTTTTGTAGTATCTTCCTTTTGACAAAATCGATTTCTACTTTATCTCCCTCCTTTAATGGATAATCAAATTGTGTAATAATTTTGTCGTTTACAGATATCTGCTTTTTGCTTAATAGGCTCTTGACAGATGTCTTACTCATCCCTCCCATCTTGGATAGTACAAAATCAAATAGTTTGTCGTCTCCTTTGACGATGAATGAGGTTTTCCGATCTTTCAGTTCTTTATGAGGTGTGAAATTTTGTCTCATGTGATCATTTGTTTTCTCTCTAGGGGTGCAAAGTTAGAATTTTTAATATTTTATTGTACTGTTTGGCTAATATATTTATCTTTGTCGTGTAAAAATCTATTGTTGAATTAACTAATTGAAAAGATTTATGGCTGCTCATAATGATTTAGGAATGTTAGGAGAGGAAAAGTCTGTCGAGTACTTGCAATCTCATGGTTATGTGATTAAACAACGTAATTGGCGCTTCGGACGATATGAGATAGATATTGTTGCGGAAACAGCTGATTATCTTGTGATTGTGGAGGTGAAAGCCCGAAAAGATGGTGGTTATTCTTCTCCGACTGATCGTATAGATAAGGTGAAAATTCGTAATTTGGTGTATGCGGCGAATGCTTATATACGCAGATTTAACGTCACAAAACCGACTCGGTTTGATGTGATTTCCATGACCCTTGATTCATCAGGAAATACGGTTTCGTTTCAGCATATGGAAGATGCTTTCCTGCCGTTTATTAACATGTAACTGGGGTGTGTGATACAGAAGACTGTGGTCATCCTCTTTTCTTCTTGAAGAAGCTGGTGACAAGTTCGGCGCACTCTTCTTCTAACACGTTGCTTTGAACGGTACATTTGGGATGAAGCGCATTGGGTGCCAGGAGGGAGAACCCTCGTTTTTCGTCTTTGGCACCATAGACCACTTTGCTGATCTGTGCCCATCCGATAGCACCTGCACACATGACACAGGGTTCCACTGTGACGTATAACGTACAGTCAGTAAGGTATTTGGCTCCCAGATGATTGGCGGCCATGGTGATAGCTTGCATCTCAGCATGAGCTGTCACATCGGTTAATGTTTCTGTCAGATTGTGCGCACGGGCGATGATTCGATCTTTGCAAACGATGACGGCGCCGATGGGAACTTCATCTTCAGCTAGAGCCTTCTTCGCTTCGGTTAAGGCTTGTTTCATGTAGTATTCGTCAGTCATCGCATCTCCTCCTTAGAAAATAGAGTAGGGGCGTTGGCTTCCAACTTCTCCCAGACTGTTCGAATAATGGTGTCACGAAGAAATTTTGACTTGTTCTTGATTTTGTATTCTTTGAAAAAACGTTCAACCACCCTGAACTCTTTTTCGTTCAGGGTGATTGATAAACGTCTATTTCTGACCAACCGTTCTGCAACCGTTGGCTTTAAGCTCATTTTTTTTGCTTTCTTAGTTGGCATAAGAAACTAATCATTTTATTTGAAGTGTCTCTTCGTTCTTTTTTGCAAATGCGCTTTCGAGGTTTTGCAACTCTGTCTCAGCAGCTTTTACAGCAGCTTGTGCTTTGGTTAGTTTATCTTTTGCCTTGTTGATGTTCTCAACTTCTTTTTGATGCGTTTCACGGATTTTAGCTAGCTCTTCGTCAGATGTGATTCGGTTAGCTTGTTTGAAGTGACCGTTGAACTCAGGTTCAGTGCTAGAAGCAATACGTACAATGCCTTGCTTTTGATCTGCATAGAAGAACATGAATGAAAGACCATCAGCTGCTACACTTTGTACAACACCCATGCTTCCAATCTCTTTCTTGTTTTGTGGGTTGACGAAGAATACGATGTCTCCCGCTTGCATCTTAGCAGGCTTAGAGATTGTCTTTCCCATCTTGCTTAACTTCTGCATATCAGCTGGAACATCCAAACCTAATTGTTTGAACATGAACACCGCTAAACCAGGGTTGTCATAAGCATCTTCTCCACTTGCACCAACTGAAAATGGTTTGTTGTTCTGTTGAAGCATTGTGGCCATTGCTTCACCTATGGTTTTACTCTTAGCATTTAACACATCCATTCTTGTTCCTGCAAATACTGATGATCCTGCAAGAACAGCCATTGCTAACGTTAATCTAATTTTCATTTTACCTTTTCCCTTTTAATTAAGTTTTACGTGTGGAAATTATCTTTCCGTTAATTCGGTGCAAAAATAGTGAAAGTCTATGTATTTTTACTATTGTGTTGAAAAAAAGATATTTATTTACACGATCTTTTTGACAAACGATTCCTGATAATGGATAAAAATGCGGTAGGAAAATGGTTTGTTTTTTTTTGATAACGATAAGGATTTTGTAAATTTGCAAGAATTTTGTTGAAACAGATATAAAATATTTAATTGGATGGAACACAAATTGTTAGTGTATAATACATTGAGTCGTTGCAAGGAATTGTTCGTGCCATTGAAGGCTCCTTATGTAGGTATGTATGTGTGCGGACCTACTGTATATGGAGATGGTCACTTAGGTCATGCTCGTCCTGCAATTACTTTTGATGTTTTGTTTCGATACTTGACTCATTTGGGATATAAGGTTCGTTATGTGCGGAATATCACGGATGTGGGACATTTGGAACATGATGCGGATGAAGGTGAGGATAAAATTGCTAAAAAGGCTCGCTTGGAACAAAAGGAGCCTATGGAAGTGGTTCAATATTATCTGAATAGATATCATAAGGCGATGGAGGCGTTGAATGTGCTTCCTCCTAGTATTGAGCCTCATGCTTCTGGTCATATCATTGAACAGATCGATTTTGTAAAAAAGATATTGGAGGCTGGCTATGCGTATGAGAGTCAGGGCTCTATCTATTTCGATGTCCGTAAATACAATAAAGCACATCACTATGGTAAGCTGTCGGGCCGTAATATCGATGACCTGCTGGCTACAACGCGTGAGTTGGACGGTCAGGAAGAGAAGCAATGTTCGTTGGATTTTGCCTTGTGGAAAAAAGCTCAGCCTGAACATATCATGAGATGGCCTTCTCCTTGGAGCGATGGCTTCCCTGGATGGCACATGGAGTGCTCTGCTATGGGTACGAAATACTTGGGCGAGGAGTTCGATATCCACGGAGGTGGAATGGATTTGGTCTTCCCTCATCATGAGTGTGAAATCGCTCAATCTACTGCTGCGTTGGGTCATGAAACCGTTCATTATTGGTTGCATAATAATATGATCACCATCAACGGAAAGAAGATGGGTAAATCATTGGGTAACTTCATCACGTTGGATGAGTTCTTCACAGGAAGTCATCCAATGCTGGAACAGGCTTATTCTCCTATGACTATCCGCTTCTTTATCTTGCAAGCGCATTATCGTAGTACAGTCGATTTCAGTAATGAGGCTCTTCAAGCTTCTGAAAAAGGATTGAATAAGTTGATCGATGCGTATGCTCGTTTGCAACGTATCGTGCCTTCTGCTACTTCAACCGTTGAGGTGGCGGGTCTTCGTGAAAAATGTGAAGAGGCAATGAATGATGATTTGAATACGCCAATTGTTATTTCATACTTCTTCGAAGCTGCGAAGGCAATCAATACAGTGACAGATGGTAAAGGCTCCATTTCAGCTGCTGATTTAGAAGAACTGAAATCTGTATTCAAAACCTATCTGATCGATATCTTAGGTCTTCGCCTGGAGGCTGATGCGAACAATCAGAATGATGCCTATAAAGGAGCAGTGGATTTGTTGCTGGAAATTCGTAAACAGGCTAAGGCAAATAAGGATTGGGCAACAAGTGATAAGATTCGTAATGAGTTGACTGCACTCGGATTCAATATTAAAGACACGAAAGATGGTTATGAGTGGTCTTTATAACCTTTCCGTATAAATTTTATCAAAGGAAGCGATTGAGCAGTCGGTCGCTTCCTTGATTTTAATCATCCATACTTACATCCTGTGTTCAGTTGGTTCTCAAATACGTACAATAAGTTGATGTCTCTTTATGATTCAGCTATGCGATGGGCCTTGTGTATCCCTTTCGTGAAGGTGAATAAGGAAAACTATTTGCGGAAATTATTTGAGAAAAAACTGACACCTGAACAGATGGAACTGGTCTTGCGGGAACGTCCGTTGTCTGTCCTTTCGATGGAGGAGCTGAAAAAGATTGCTCGCCGTGAGGTGCGGATTCATGCGTTCTTGGTGACAGCCCTCTCGTTTGTCGCTGCCTTGCCTCAGTCTGGCTGGTTGATGTATTTATGTATTATCATTGACTTTATTCAGTTCCAACTGATTGTCTTTTTGATCCTTCAAAAGCTTCTTTACTTGTATGGCTGTCATAACTTATCCTCTTCGGATGAGGGATTGGGCGATTCTGCCAATTGGATGCTCTTATTGATCTCAACCATCATGATTGGAAAACATCAGATGATGCGTATGGCAAAGTCTGCGGCGGGAATTGCTGTTAAACAGGCGATTCAACGGTTCGCAGTTCGTATGATGACCAAACTGATGATCTATAATGTACTGAAACAGATTGCTAAATGGTTTGGAATCGTCCTGACGAAGGATATGGTGATGAGCGCCATGAACATGTTGGTTCCTTTGTCCTGCGCGCTAATCTCTGGCTTGATCTCTTTGTGGTTGTTCTTGCCAATGACGAATCGTCTGGAACGTCATCTCACACATGTGGCTGAGGTGGGGAAGGATCCTATCGATTGCGTGATGGAGGAGATGTGATCCTCTTCTTATGGCGCGGCTGACTGATTTATTTGTTTACACGTTTTAATTAAAAATTCAATATGTCTCTTAAATATAAAATCTTAGTGCTCGACATTGATGGAACTCTTACTAATTCAAAAAAAGAGATCCCTCCTCGTACGAAATCGGCGATCATAAAGGCACAGGAAAAAGGTGTGATTGTGGCATTGGCTTCTGGGAGACCTTCGCCAGGTATCACTCATGTGGCTAACGAACTTGAGCTGGATCGCTTCGGTGGCTATGTCCTTTCGTTTAACGGGGGTGTAATCACCAATTATCAAACGAAAGAGGTGATCTTCGAAAAGGTATTGCCCGATGGTGTGATCCCTGTTCTGTATGAAGAGGCTAAGAAAGCGGGTGTCGCTATCGTGTCATATCTGGATGATGCAATTGTGACGGAGACACCGGAGGCAAAGTATATCGACTATGAGGCGTTCCTCAACCACATGAAGGTGGTTAAGGTGGATGATTTTGTGGATACACTTCGTTCGCCTGTCACCAAGTGCTTAATGGTGGGAGATCCTGAGATCTTGGTGAAAGAGGAGGAGCGACTGAAGAAGAAATTAGGGGATCGGTTGAATGTGTTTCGGTCTGAACCTTTCTTCTTGGAGATTATGCCTCAGAATATTGACAAGGCTTATTCGTTGAATAAGTTGTTGAAACATGTGAATATGACGAGAGAGGAGATGATCGCTTGTGGGGATGGCTTTAATGATCGCTCTATGATTGAATTTGCTGGATTGGGCGTTGCCATGTGTAATGCTCAGCCTGAAGTGAAGGCGGTAGCCGACCTCGTAACCCTCACCAATGATGAGGAGGGCGTCGCTCTAGTCGTTGAGGATTATATGCTGAAAGAGGAGGCGTAAGATCGGCCTCCTTCAATTTACTATAGAACCTATCTAAAGTATCTCACTGTATTTATCAAGGGCGGATTCCATTCGGATGTGCCATTCGGATGGGTATAGATTGTTGCATCGATTGCCGATGTTTTTCCCGAAACCTAACGGTGTGCCTTTGAAACAGAATAGTACGAAGCCTTTCTCTACACCGCTTAGTGTGAGATTCTCCTTCTTTAGGAATTGAATGGCTTCTTCCCACGAACAGTTGTATGTGCTGAATTCTTCTGCATTCAGAAGCCAGGAGAGGGCTAATGTTGTGTCGGGCACAATGTCTTTTCCCTTTACGGTTCCTAGGGTGAGACCGTTGTGGATGACATGTAAGTTTTGTTTGAGGAATAACGCTGTGTCTGCCCGGTCTGACGGATAAACGACCACCTTATCCTTCTCCATCAGATAGAGGTTATCTGTGGCTGTCAGCCATTTTTTACAGTTCTCGCTGATTGCTTTGGGTGCTACAGGCAGCTGCTTCGGTGTCTT
The DNA here is from genome assembly GCA_045113275.1 of Paludibacteraceae bacterium. Classification (GTDB taxonomy): domain Bacteria; phylum Bacteroidota; class Bacteroidia; order Bacteroidales; family Paludibacteraceae; genus UBA1181. Next base: position 3,301 of record JBGUIU010000046.1, on the reverse strand, counting down.
GATTCGAACTGTCTCTTCTTCTGCTGTTTTTTGTAGAATGGCAAGATAAAACCCTTCTCCTTTGGTCTTGTGTGGAAAGAAATGATACCCTATGCCAGAGGATGTGATGTTCCACTCCTTATTTGTTTGAATCTCCAAGATGTTGGCTCCCAGCTGGTCTGCTATCCATTGTACATTCTTTTCATCTTCTTCTGCATTGTAGGTGCAGGTGCTATAGATGAGCAATCCTCCTTCTTTGAGGGCGGGGAAGACATCCGCAACGATTCGTTTCTGACGTTCACTGCAGAGCTTCACATTGTCGATCGACCAATCTTCAATGGCTTTGTCATCTTTACGAAACATCCCTTCACCAGAGCATGGTGCATCAATCAGTATCAGATCAAATAATCCATTCAGTTGTCCGAACTCTTTGGGATCACTGTTGGTTACGGTGACGTTTGGTACGCCCCATTTGGTGATGTTCTCATCCAGAACGCCTATGCGTGATTTCATCACTTCATTGCAGACCAACCATCCCTTTCCGTTTAGAAGTGTGGCCAGTAATGTTGATTTGCCTCCTGGCGCTGCACAGAGATCTAAGAATAGCGGTTCGGAACTGTCTAGCTTATCCCAATGTTGCAGAATCGCTTGTTCAACGAACATGGAAGAGGCTTCCTGTGCATAGTAACATCCCGCATGAAACAGAGGATCCATGGTGAAGATGGGACGCTCGGATAAGTAGTATCCGTTACGGCTCCAAGGAACTTGTTCAAGGCCTGAACAGGAGGTGCTTGTTTTATGCGGATTTGTACGGATGCTGGTGATCCGTTCTTCTTGAATGGCTTGTAGAAAGTTATTGTATTCCTCTTCTCCCAAAAGAGAGATCATCTGTTGTACAAAGTCGGATGGCAGTTGAAGCATGATTCAATGTATTAAGGTGAGTTCTGCAAATTCACCGTTTAAACAATATTCGTTTGAATTGTGGGTCGATAAACTTATTATAGAACCCACCGTAACGTATTCGGTTGCAAAGGTATTGATAATAATTTTTTTGCGCAAATAGCTCTTTCCTGCATTGTAGGGAAAAAAGGAACTCCTGCTGAATTAAAACTTTTTATATCAATCTAAATTTGCTAATTTTGCATAGTAGGGTTGTTACAGCCTTGCGGATTCTTCAATTAAAAGACTTAAACAGATATGATGTACGATAAGTTTATTGGGATTATTCCTGCACGATATGCCTCTACACGTTTCCCAGGGAAACCATTGCAGTTGATTGGTGGCAAAAGTATGATTCAACGTGTCTATGAGCAAGTGTCTAAAGTGTTGCCTACGGTTTATGTAGCGACGGATGATCAGCGAATCTATGATGCGGTGGTGGCGTTCGGTGGCAAGGTGGTCATGACATCTGATAAGCATAAGAGTGGTACGGATCGTTGCTATGAAGCCTATCAGAAAGTGGGAGAGGGTAAATCTGTGGTGGTGAATATACAGGGGGATGAACCTTTTATCCAATTATCTCAGATTGAAACAGTATGCAAATGTTTTGATGACCCTACAACAGAGCTGGCTACCTTGGTGAAGCCGTTTAAACCATCGGATGGTACGCAGGCGTTGTTTAATCCTAATTCGCCTAAAGTGTTGCTGAATAAGAAAGGGGAGGCCATCTATTTTAGCCGAAATGTTATCCCGTATCTGAGAGGTGTCGAACAGTCAGAGTGGATTCAGCAGCATACGTATTACAAACATATTGGTTTGTACGCTTACCGTGGCGATGTGTTGAAGACAATCACGCAGTTGCCTCAGTCGTCGCTGGAGTTGGCCGAGTCGTTGGAACAGTTGCGTTGGATTGAAAACGGATATAAGATCAAGGTGGGTATCACGGAGGTGGAAACCATCGGAATCGATACGCCGGATGATTTAAAAGCGGCTGAAGAATTCTTGAAAAAAATGTAAAGTGCATTGCACCAGTTAAACAATCGTTAGCATTAAATAGAGTACGTCGATGATACAAATTCCAGTGATCCATCCTATCGAAGAGTATGTCTTCCCTAAAATGGAGAAGTGCAGGCTCTCAAATGAAACGCCTTATTATGTTATTCCGTATGGACCGGACGAGATGGCCCGTGTGGATTGTGTTGTTGAGGCTGGAACATTGCAACAGGCTAAGTTCTTTGTCGCTTCTTTCACGCATAGGTTGCAGCGGGAGGGTACGCTTCAGCATACCTCCAAGGAGATCGCTGAATTGCTGGATTTCTACGGAGCTTCGTTCCTCTCCAGTACGATGGAGAGTCATACAGTCTTTACGCTTCTCACCTTGCCTAAACACCTGACCGTATTGTTGCCATTGTTTCGTGAGATCCTTTTCGAACCTACTTTCCCTGAAGAGGAGTTCGAATTGCTGCGGAAGTCGGAGAAACAGAGCTTCGAACTGAACGAAAGCAAGGTGACAACCATGGCTCACAGAGGACTGAAACGGTGTATCTATGGTGCGGAGGGTACATTGGGTAGAGCGCCTCAATGTGCTGATTATGATCGCATTGATTTGAAGGATATTCATGATTTCTATTCTACCTATTGCTCGATTGATTATTGTACGTTCTTCCTCTCTGGCAATGCATCGCCGGCTGTTAGAAAGGAACTGGATGAGTGCTTCGGACAGTTGAAGAGAAACGAAGATGCCCGTTTGCCGTTGACTCCTTATGTGGAGTATCCAAGTGCGGAACGTCAATTGTATGTGGAGAAGGCAAACAGTGTGCAGTCTGCTGTGTTTGTCGGTAAACGATTGTTCCCGTTGGCTCACCCTGATTTCCATAAAGTATCTATTCTGAATACTGTGCTGGGTGGCTATTTCGGTAGTCGCTTGATGACCAATATCCGAGAAGAGAAGGGCTATACGTATGGCATCAATTCTGCGTTACGTCGTAGCTCCAAAGGGGTATTGTCTGTTGTGGCAACTCAAACAGCTACTCAATATGTGCAACCGTTGTTGATTGAACTCTATAAGGAGATGGATCGTTTGTGTGAAGAACTTATTCCTGAGGAGGAACTGAACACGGTGAAAAACTATCTGCTGGGAGATATGCTTCGCTCTGTCGATGGCTCATTCTCTATTGTTGATGCTTATATCGGCCTAACATTGGAGCATGAGGAGGTCAGTGATTTCTATAGCGAGAAATTGAGAACCATCCAGACCATCACCAGTCAGGACTTGCTGGCTGTGGCACAACAATACTTCCGTAAAGAAGAGTATTACGAGGTGATAGCAGGAAAGAAAGAGTAAACGCCTGTTGACGTGAATAAACGTGAATATAACGTTTGT
>JBGUIU010000045.1:0-1822 GCA_045113275.1 Paludibacteraceae bacterium | reverse complement strand
GTTGAGACAAGGCCACGTTGAACGAGGGTGAGGTGCGCCGCGTGTAAATCTTGGCCTGAACATTCTCCGCCCGTTCTGCCAAGCGTAACAATACGGTCTCGTCCACGTAATTGTCAATCAAAACAATGCGTTCCCGAGCCGAACGAATCAACTTGTTGACGAAAGCGAAAGGCTCAAGCATATTACCATCGTAGAAGATGCCTTCGACAGGAGGCAGAGATGTGCGTACAAAGAAGTCGATCTTGTCTTCCGCCTCCATCATTCGATGTTCCAATCGCTCAACTCGTTGATTGGTGGAGTATCCTTTTAACAGGTACTCTTTCAACACTCGGTTCGCCCACTGACGGAATTGTGTGCCCCGTAGGGATTTTACTCTATAACCAACTGATATTATAACATCAAGATTGTAGTATTTTTGAACTCTTTTGATTTTTCGGTTGCCTTCCATTCGAACTTGTAAAGATTCCTTACAAGTTGGATTCATGTCCAATTCACCTTCATTGTATAGGTTACGTATATGGATTGTAATGTTTTGAGGCGATGTTTCAAACAAATCTGCCATTTGATGTTGCGTGAGCCATACGGTTTCATCTTCCATCCTCACCTCCAGCTTTACCGTCTCATCAGGCTGGTACAGTATGATTTCATTTTTATCGTTCATAGATTTTAATGTGTATATTAATCAAAACAAATAGTTGCTGAAAATCTTTTTCCTGTAGATTTTATGTCTTTATATCAGGTGTCAATTTTCAACACAAATATAATGCTTTTTGTCTTATTATCTAAACCCTTAACAAATCATCTTTTTTTGCCATTATTGTTTCTGATTATTATCTTTACACATTCATTGTTTTGAAGAGAAAGTTTTCTTCGATTATAGCACTCTTTCAGACATGGATTTTAATTATAATTAGTTTATAATTTATGAACAACTCGAAAAAAGCAAGTCGCATAGAATGGCTATGTGCTGCGATGATTGATTTCATCCCGATAATAAGCTTTGAAGCTTTGAGAGGCTTTTTGAAGCAATGCTTGTTTCTAAAAGAAACAATCTATGTTACAATAATTCTGCTTGCCGTATATATGTTATTGAAGGACTTCTTTTTTGATGGAAGAAGTATCGGAAAACGATTTGTGAACATACAGATTGTGAGACCGGAAAATTCCGGAAAATCATGCTTAATTCGTCGCAACCTACCCATTTCCTTAGTAACCCTTATATGGATGGGCAGCCTAGACATTGAGATGATACCCTTAAGTCTGTGTAATATGTTTTCACTCTATATGTGGGCTGATTTTATTTGTTTTGCGCTAAAGGGAAAAACCATAGGGGATTGTTTGTCTCATACGACCTTGGAAGTGAGTGAGAACCCGAACTTTTTGCTTCAAAAAAATGTATCTAAAAGAATTGCCTGTTTCGTTGTTGTACTGATATTATTTGGATTTGAAGGCATTTCTGTCTCTCCATATTTATTAAACATTTTGTTTGATGAGATACTTATTTCATTGCTAAATCAGTCGTATACCCAAAGCTATTCTATCTTCCGTTCTATACATATATTGTACCAATGTGCGATTTATGTGTATATCTTATGTAAAATGATTGAGTACAAACACTTGCGTAGAATAATCATAGCGTTATTTAGTGTGTTCTTATGCTGTGATATCTATATTTGGAATACGGTGGACAACAACGTTTCATGGATCTTTATGTTTTATATAATAATTATCGCTATTTTACTATATATGACAACGGATCGCCGATTAAGCAATTCTCAAATCCGCACCGATTTTGAAAACAGATTATGGAGCGGATGTGATC
>JBGUIU010000044.1:0-16819 GCA_045113275.1 Paludibacteraceae bacterium | reverse complement strand
TCGTGCCTATTGGTACGTAAACGTTCGTGTCCTACGTAAGTGACATATTGTCGGCAGTTTATCTGTCTTTTCTTTAACTGGGCATGTGCCTACATGCCCATAACTCCTGTAGTTGTGTAGGTGTGTATTGCACGCCTACAACTGAAGATACTTTTTCCATAGGTATCGGAGGTTCCAACACCCTTTTGGGTAAGGAGTTTATTATGGAAAATTATGCTTTAATCGCTCACGAAATCTGTGAATTGAGAAAAGCTCAGGCTGCAAAGCAGGCTAAAGAAAATAATGTTGTCTGCCTTAAGGCACATTATTTAGCTAAATTTTTAGCTGCTCAGGCAGCAAAAAAGAAAGCGGCTTATGCTGCACGTACAGCTACTTTTGCGTAAGTAGCTTCCTAACACCTCCTCATTTTATGGGGAGGTATCTTTTAAATCGAGGGCAACCTCTAAGGCTAACCTCGATGACAATCTATGATTGCTCTTCAAGGTTTTGCCTTGTTTTATGGAGTAATGAATGATGAAAAATAACAATCCTAATCCTGGCGTGGTTTTCAAACCACTGACGGATGAACAGTACGAAATCGAAAGATTATCGTATCTACTGAAAAAGACTGAAATTTCATTAGCTGAAACCGAAGATTATTATCATCGTTTCCTGATGAAACTTTTAGTCTTGTTTTTAATATATGTAGCAATGATTATTGCTGTCATATATTAATTTTATTTTTCGGCTGATTTCAGCCATTTGTATTAACTGGGCATGGCCAGTACATGCTCAATTTCTTCGTGAACGCATGTATTGACTCTTGCCTATTTTTTAACGCCTTTAGGCAGGAGATAAATCATGAAAATTCGTTTACCAGAAATTAAAAAAGTACTCATCAATGAAATTGATAGAGAGATCCGCTTTTGCGGAGCTGACTATAACCCTATAGGGGTTATATCTGCTCAACAGCATGTAGATGTTGTTGAACTCACCATTGTTTGTGGTGAGGTAATACGAAGAAGAAAGGTGGATAGTTATATACTATCTAGACCGTTTTCAGCGTACACCGAAAATCCTGATGTTCATTTTTTTCAGCAGATTGCTGAGAAAATGACTAGGGAATTTAGGGATCTTTACGAGATAAATCCTCGTAACTATTTAAAAAATAGTTATAAAGGAAAAAGGAAAGTAACTTTCCTTTCTTTCGGAGAGTAATTCCAAATACAGATGGGCAATTTTTTGCCCATCTTGTATTACAGGACACGATTAATACATGTTTAAGCAGGTATTAATCATGTATTAGTCGTGTCTTATTAAGGAGTGGAAAATGGAAACTAACAACATTGCTTTACTTGCTCATGAAATGGTTAAGGCTCAGGAAGAAAGAAAAGCTCTTCAGAAGTCTGAAAATCACATCGCATGTTTAAAAGCTCATTACCTTCAAAAGTTCTATGAAGCCCAGAGACAGAAAAAGGCTCTTAAGCGTGCTGCATAGGATTAGTACGGAGACATTAAGTCACCGCAACACGGCATAATCTCTGCAATACAAAGATTATGCCTCTCCTTGAGAGTAATTAGAACTTCCTCCAGGGAATCTCTAATTGCTTTTGCAGTAAGGATTTTTCGTGCCTTTCGGTACGTAAATCGTGAGTACCCTACGTAAGCGGTATATTGTCGGCTATTTTTAGCCATTTTCATCAACTGGGCATGTCCAGTACATGTCCAAAACTCCTTCCTGGTAGTTGTAGGCATGTATTTGTATGCCTGCCAACTGAAGACTCATTTTTCCATGGAGTCCGAGGTTCAACTGCCGCAAGGCAAGGAGTCAAATTATGGAAAATCCTATATCTAAGTTAGCCCAATCTATGGGCATGAATGAAGATGACTTTGTGTCATGCCTCAATCAAAAAGCCCAAAAAATGCTAAATATGGGCGAACTGATTGGTATTTGCGGCATTTGCCTCAAATACCAGATAAACCCATTGGTTGATGGGGAACTGCATATTATGGTGAATAACCGTAATGGTGCTGTTACACCTATATTGGGTGTTAACGGATTCCATAGAATCATGTCAAGTGATCCTAGATTCCGCAAGCTCACATTTGAGTATTCCCAGGATTATATAAATCTGGGAACTATCAAAGTGAATGGTATCGATATACCGAAATGGTGTCCTGTATGGATTCGTGGACTTCTTACTACAGAAATTGATGGTAAGGAATATACGAGTAGTAGGACTGAATTTTTTTCCGATTGTGTGAAAAATTCAAATGGTTGGCAGCAATCACCGGCTCGCATGTTGCACCACAGGTGCATGGCTCAGCTGGTACGTTCTGTACTAGGCGTACCGTTGTCTGACGAAGGCTCTCCGATTACGGAGAGTCCGGAATACAGAAGTATTCCTAATCAGCAACAGCCTCAGCAGAGGTCAATGCCTAATCAGCAGCAACAGCCAATGCCACAGCCACAACAGGTACAGGTTCCTCCTCAGCAGCAACAATTTCAAAACGTAGAAGTGGTTGCTGCCATAGGACAGCCACAACCTCAGATGCAGCAGAGGCCAATGCCACAGCCACAACAAAGACCGCAACCTCAGCAGCAACAGTCTGTATCTGCTTCACAGCAGAATAACATGAATATGTCTATGCCGAGATTGAAGTAGTCTTGTTGTTTAACTTTCCTTCAGTTTGATTTCTTATGATTTCAGACTGAAGGGAAATCTTTTTTACTCTCTTGTATTTTTTCTTTCTTTCATTGAAATACAGGAGTTGTTTTTTAACAGCCGCAAGGCTAAGGAGAAAATAATGAAAGGTCTTAATAAGGTTATGCTTATCGGCACTCTCGGTGCCAACCCAGATTTCCGTGTTATTACTAATGGCGGCAACAAGTCAGTTGCTACAGTTAGTATTGCCACCAACGAATCCTTTAAGGATTCCCAGGGTAACATCAAAGAAATAACAGAATGGCATAGACTTGTCTTCTGGGGTAAACAGGCTGAAATCGTAAGGGATTACCTCCACAAGGGATCTCAGGTTTACGTTGAGGGGAAGATCAGAACTCGTTCTTATGAAGATAAGAACGGACAGAAGAAGACAGTCACCGAAATTCAGGTGACTGATCTTCAGATGCTGGGAGGTAAGAGCGATAATAACTCTTCATCTCAGCAACCTCAGCAACAGCCTCAGCAGGGATATGCTCAACAGCCATACTCTGCTACACAGAACGATAATTATGATGCCCCATATGCGGCAGATGAGTATGCGTTCTAATTAGATTGAACTCCCATTTACATTATGTATTTGGGAGTTTTCTCAGCCTCCTTCAGTGCAGGCTTATGTGTTCATGAGAGCCTATAAGCCTGTGCTGGTTGGTTAGAGCAGAGCAATCATATCAGGGGTTTCTCTCCAAAATAGAATTACACCTGTTTTCTGCAATCAGGTACTTATTTTCTTAATCATCATATGATGGTTATAGTTGGTTCTGCCGAACTATAAGGATTTAAGTGCGGCAGAACACTTTCCATTTCCAGCCTTTTCAATATCCGTTATTTCCATTTACCGGTTATGCGGCATCACATATAAATCAAACTATATCCGAGGCATTGCTAGATAAAAATAAATGAAATTGGATAAAATTCCGCTTATTTTGTTATACTAATTACCGAAAAATGATAAGTCATAGTGCAACCCGGAACCTTACACCGGTATTTACAGAAAACATTACAATAATTACAAAAACAATAAGCACAAGACAAACAAGTATTAACAAATTAAGAGAATTTATTATGAATACCAAATCTCCGGAGCAGGAGACTGATCTCTCTGCTACAGAATTACCTCTGGTAATTAATAAAAAATACACTCAGGATGAAATAGATCTTCTCCTGTCATCACCAATTCCAAAGAGACTTGAACTGCTTAACAAGATGTGCAAAGTGTCCACTAAGGACGTTTGCAGAACCATTAACATCTCAGCTGGTCACTACTACAGATTAACCAACGGCAAGTGTGCCATCAGTTACCCTATAGCCTCTAAACTTTCTAATTTATTCAACATTAAGATTGAATTTTTCGGCTATACCGAGGATGAAAAGAATAATCTGGAAGAGAAGCTCTCAAAAAATGATTTCTTTGACAGAAGAGCTTTCCTTCTGTTCAACAGCATTAATAATGACGAAAAAAGCCATTATGTTAAGCACATTCATCAGATTATTGCCAACAGCTATGGATTCCAGGAGGAAGTTTTTCCGCAGGATTTTTCCATGGTTGCTTCCAATCCAAACCTCAATAAGCTGTCCATTTATCCGGATGACATTATGGAAGTGTTCTATATAGGCCGAAAAGATGAAGACAGCTCTTCCGACACTGAAATTGAATCTCTTCTTTCCCTGGATCTCCTTAAAGGAAAAATGGTACGGACCAAATCAGGTGTGTATGGCTTGCTGACAAAAAGAAAGTCCGGGTACTATGTTCAGCCGTTGAATCTGGACTTTGATAGCGAAGACGTTCAGGATATCAGTGATATAGAAGTTTTAATCATATCCATTAAGCACGAGACTCTCTCACTCAATGACCTGTTATGCAGCATGTTTAACAAACATAACATTATGAATTAAAACCCCAAAGGGAATGCACCGAAGTATAAGAAAAAAAGCCCAAACATTTGATTGTTTGGGCTAAGGACGTATGAACGATGTTATAGGGTAATTATGTATATCGTTATGCTGTCTTTACATCAGACTCTTCTTTGCCTGGAAGAACAGCTACATCAGCTATATCTGTTTCACCAATGTTTCCGGAATTTGCAGCTTCTAAAGCTCTGATTTCATCCTGGGTTAATTCATCTTCGCCACCAAAGCCAAAGGTCTTGTATTTCTTTGTAATCATAGCCTTATTGATGATGGAAATATTGGAGATATGCTTATTAAGCTTGTTGTCCAGCATCTTGGCCAGCTTCAGTCTTACAACATCATCCATGTAACCAGATAACCAGTAGAAGTCGATTTTCTTAAGGAGCTTGTCGTACTGGAGAATGATATTAATGAATCTTGATACGGCAGGGCAGTTAATATTTAACTTGAACTGCTTTTCTGAAGAAGACTGAAGATTATTGAATCCATCCAAAGGAAGCATCTTTTCACGATACAAATTGGAGTATTCTTCGTCAACCTCTGCAAGATAATCCTCAACTTCCTTCCATGAATCCGCAAGGAACTGTACCATTGCATCCTTTACTTCCGGAGCAATCTTTACGTTAGGCAGCGGCAGAATAGTGGACATGAAATAAAGGATTCTGCTTACTCTTACAAAATGTCTGGCAATGAGAACCTGCGGCTTTTCCAGACTGATTGTAACGTTTCTTTCAATTCTTGAGGCGGCAAAGACCTCGGCTTTTTTCTTCTTTTCATTCTTAGACATAAATCTGTTTCCTTTGTTTGTTTTTCATTCAGCGGCAATCATATTGTCGGAATAGAAAAAGTATAAAGCTTTGTTTTTTAGAAAAATCTAAAAGTTTTTACATTTAAAGGGGAAATGTTTTAATTTTACAAATCTCCTTCAGTTATTAAATATCCTTAAAGCAACATAACTCAGTCTGTTAATTGCCCCGGAAATTCAAATGTATCAACATCTATGCAATCAAAATCATCATCTAAAGTCCAGCACTCAACCCAGCTCATGCATACGGCATCACCACATATTTTGCAGAAAGATTCACCTTCAAAAGGATCTGCAAGTTCATGTATTACCGGCTCTTTGCCTTCTGGAATAAGCGACATAGCTTTCTCAAATAAATCTTCCCCTGTAGTTTTCCGGAGCGTGATTAAATCATAAATACTGACTTGTTCAACGCATATATAACGTTCTACGAGTTTACGCATGCGGCCCGAATCAGATTCCAGCAAGTCCAGCATTTCTTCAGCTGTCAAAAAATGATAATCAGCACTGTCAAATTCATAGCTGTTACCGTCTTTATCAAGACCGCAAGCCCTCAGTTTAAGATGGTATCGGTCGCTATCTCCTTTATGCTTATTCATTTCAGCCAGTTTTTGTAATTCTGCGATAATTTCGTCAAGGCTCGTACATGAACAAAGAGGATTCCCTGCTAGTTCATTCCCAGCTTCAGCATTGTGGATATCAGCTTCAACGTTAATATCTCTGGTTTCGCAGATTTCAAAAAACTTTCTCGCACCTTTCACAAATATTACACTCATATTTTTCTCCAGGAATTAAACTAAATCTCGAAGCGGAATTTTATCGCCATTGACTCGGAGCTGATAGCAGCAATGATAGAGACATGTGTCGCTGTCCCATAATTCATCATCAGGAACACTTGACTCGCATTCTTCCTGCAACCTATTTACATGCTGATAAGCTTCATCAGGAGAGGAAGCCTCGAAAGTCCGAGAATCGAGATACTTGTAACGTTCCAGATGATCTCCAATATTTGCCCAATCAAAACTAATGATGTAGATGTCACCGCTTCCGAGACCAAACACATATCGGAAATATTCAGAGAAATTCTTGTAAATGTAGTAATCAAAATCTGATTCGGCTTTAAACTCTCCAAAAGAACCAGCATCAGGATTTTTGGTATAAAAGAACCCCTCCTGAAAGTCTGGAAACGATAGAAACTCCTCGGCCTGTTCTGCCAGTTCTCTCTCTCTGATTAAATCCGGGTGTTCCACTTTTGCCCAACTAAGAGCTACAGCTTTTTGCCAACTAGAAAGATTATTAAAATTAATTTTCATTGGCCACTCCTTTCTTTACTTTTACTTGTTCAAAAATGTCACGAAGGGTATTTTCGGTTTCTGCGTCAAGATTAAAAAACTCACAAAAGTCATTGAAATTTAAAGCGTTCAAAACACGCTTGCAGAGTTCATCAACGTTATCAATATAATCATTGTGATCAAACACTTCGTCCGCAACTTCAATGGCCAGACTAACAATTTCTGCTGAGTATTTGGATTCACAAGCGGATCTGATTGCTTCATCGTACTCAAACATGAAATTATTTATTCTTTCAAAATCATCAATGTGCATAATTACTCTCCTTTTTGTAAGAAGGAAATAAAGTCTTCAAAGAATCCAGATTTAATTAACTTTTTTTAAAATCTTGAAGCCATTAGCGGTAATAAGCTTCTTTCCGTATGAAGAGTAAAACCAGTTGCCTTTAATCTCTCCTGTTTCTCTCATAGTTTCAGCTTTAGGATGCTTTCTAGATCCGGACCATACAAGGAACTCACATTCATAGATAGAAGTTTCTTCTTTCTTGGCTGCTTTTTCCTGTTTCTCTGCTTCTTTTGCTGCCTGATAGTTTTCAAACCGTTCCTGAATTTCTGATAAGGTCCAGCTGAAAAGCTCTCTGACTTCATAATATTCAGTACAGTTGTAGTAACTGCTGGTATGATGCCATTCATAAGAAACAAGCAGAAAATCTTTAAGGAATGCTGCAGGCTTATTAGCCAGGAATTGAAACCTTTCATCATTTTCTTCAACTTCTTCAGATAAAACCTTAAGAATTAATTCTTTAGTCCATTTGGATTTAGGGAATTTGTTGTTTCTTTCGGCCTGAACAGCATTATTAGATTTGCTGTATCCACGATACCCTGCCATGGTGTATCTCCTGTTTATGTGGAGAGCCTCCCGGCTCTCCTTTGGTTAATAAAATGCTAGATGAGAGAGTCGATATAACTTATCATTCCGCTAAAAAATTCAGATGCTGACTCAACATCTTTCTGAGTCCATTCATCATGTTTGGCAAGAAATTCACCGTCACAAAGAGCGTCAAGGCGTCTCTCGCAGTAAGTTACAAGATCTGTATCATCCTTATCTTGTTGCATATCATACGACGTGATGATGTATTCAGCCTCATAGCCATATGCATAGTATTCTACAGCAGCATCGAAATCAGAAATCTCTACAGTTTCTCCGAAAGTTGCTTCTTTATCGGTGTAAACAGCAATAGCTTTGGTGTAATCAACACATCCTAGATCATATTCTTTGGATTCATCATCAATAGGAAAATACAGGTCTACACATTTGAACTCACCCTCACCGACTGCAAGTCCTGAAGCCTTCAGACAAGGAAAATCTGAAAAAGGACAGGAGAACGCATCGTCAGTTATTTGAGTGAGAGGTACATATTTTTCAGCAAATTTCATTTTCCAGCTCCGTCTTTAAATTCAACCTTAACAAATTCACCATCGGCATTTTCACGATACACGTGATCTAAAACACGGAAATCGGTTGGCAAAAGGTCATCTCCTGATACACCTTTCTCACACTGGTGCACCATGGCAGAAACTATACGTTTAGCGTTTGCGTCATTGGTTGCTTGAAAACGAGTACAGTCGAGACTTTCGTATCTTTCAAAATTATCTCCCTCAATCAATTCGGGAAAAACAATCTTGTAGATCTTAGTTTCTGGCTCAGAAATAATTTCTGTATCTTCAACACATTGAGCGTCTTCATTGATCTCCCAACGTTCAACGAAGCGAACTTCGGCAGTTAGCTTATGAGTTTTCGATTGTTCATACACGTCCAGATAGGCTGCTTTTGAAGAAAATTCAGGGAATTTTTCAACAAATTCCTTGTAGTTAAAACGATATTCTGAAGTGATCAGCTCGCAATGGTCACAGATTGAAGCCCCCTTTAATCTGAATAGTTCGTCAAAACTTAAATCAAAAAATGGGGAAAGACCTTCGATTGTAAAGTACCTTAAAACATAGCGGTATTTAATTTTTTCTTCATCAAAAATAAAAGTCATTGGCTTTCACTCCTTTTTTTTGGTCATCTTCTCTAAGATTATTTAGTAATTCTTCTGCTGTGACACCTTGGTAACGAGAATTAACATCACCATAACCAACGAAAATAAAATCATTCCCAAAATCATCGGATGAACTCAAAGCGTAGATATCGTATATGCTGGATTCTTCAGGGTGACTTTTATCTTGTTCAACGAGTTCAGCCAGCTTCGCAAATAGATCTTCGATTGAAAAAGCTTCAAATACAACATTATCTGTGTAACCCTCAGTAATTGATACGAAAGTCTTGCTTCCATCTTCTCCATCACCGATAGCAAAGAAATCTCTGAGAGATTGAATTTCTTTAAACTCATCATGGACAACAGGTACAAGCCACTTGTCATCATACCAATCTTCCCACTCTTCAATATCAGCAATGGTGCAATTAGTGAATCTTCCATACCCAGCAACACAGAATGTTTTTTCCTGTTCAGGATCATCAAAATCTACAGCAACGGCAAAAGAAAGTTCAGTGTCAGACTCAATTTTTTCATCATCTTCAGAAGCATACTTTTCATATTCTTCAGTATAAAATTTGATAGCTAACTCAGGAGTTTTAAAAGTGCGATAAAGGTTTCCTGCGTCATCTTTTATGTATCTCATAAACACCTCATACGTTCTAATTTTTTCGTGTCTTTCTCATAAAATGTCGCTTTTTAAGTTCTGTGCGACTTATTATTCAACATCATGTGAGATTTATTATACAACAATGTTCGATTTAGTCAATTTTAATGTTATAAAACAGTAAAAATTGTGACAAATAATGCTATATAAATATGTTAAATGAGATAATAATCGGATATAATGTTTGAAAAATAAAAGAATAGAGACAAAAAACAAACAATTTATGCTCTATAAATAAAAAAAGAGATAACTCAAGGCAAGTTATCTCCAAAACTAATATTAACAAATGAGAAAGTTACTCGAAAACCAGTAATTTCTTTTCTCCATCCACTATTGTAGCCGATTTCAGGGTTAAATTCTTGGTTAAACGGCAAAAAATACCTTCTTTGGCGAGTTCTACCACGTCATAACGAACAGCAGCATTTTTAAATTCACCAAATTTCTTTGGCTTTGGTATTACTCCTTTCTTTGCCCAGCGGAAAACAGTCATTTCACTCACATTGAGAAGCTCTGCGAGACGCTTCTGGGTAATCCAGCGATGATGATCATCAATGCCATCAATCTCGTATGTACGAGTCACGCTATCTAAATCTAACTGTATCATAGTTCTTTCCCTCTTTTTGGATGAAGAGTTGTTAATCTAATCTGAAATCATCTGCCGTGTTAGACCTGTCATAACAGCTGTAACACTATCTGTTTTTTTAGACGATTTCTGACTGTTTCTTTATCTAAACATTTGTTTAATATATAGACAATTATAACATACAGTGATGTATTTTCTGTTTTAATGATGAAAAATACGACATTAGTATGCTGTTTGTAAGTGTGTATCTCTCATTTTGAGACACTTTTGTTTATTATATCTTAAAAAGTGACATAACAGATAATATTGAAAAAATATTACAAAAAATCTTTTCTGTAACTTAAAAAATCAAAACATTTTTCCGTCTACGGGTAGAAAGTTTAAAAATTTCCAATCCGGTCTCTCTTAAAATAAGTTCAAGATAAGTTTTTACTGTAACAAAGAGATCATAAATGAACAGAAAAATGAGTTTATCAAGGCTGATGCTGGCAATGCTGTGTCTGGGAGCAGGTGTTGACGCAATATCAGCTCCAATGCTGCCGAGAGATATGAATAATAAGGCACTTGAAAACGTAAAGAAAAATCCAACATCTCTTTCCCTGGAAGGAAATAACAATGCTGCCGCAACCTCAGATGCGGCAACGGATAAGGCTGATGCCGCCAATGATGTTAGACCTGTCATAACAGCTGTAACATCTGATACGGCTAAGAATCGTCAGAATGCTGCCGGGACCACAGTAGATAAGTCGGTAGGTTCCGAGGTAAAAGGGGTAATCAGGGTTTCTTCTTCCGGAAGCAGCACCAAATCGAGAATTTCCAAATCTGATTATGTGCTGAAGCTTCCGATCTCCGAACTCTATGTCATTAAACGAGAGAAAGATGCCGCCTTTCAGTTTGCTGACGCAACCGGCAGATATGTTATATACCGTGGCGAGCTTTATGACATGTGGGACAACAAGAAGAAACTAAACTCCCAGGACAAAATAGACTACAGCATCACCCATCTGCCGCTTGCCAAAATCAATGCAGTTTCAGGCATCAATGAAATTGTCGTGGACAGCACTAAGAACTCCATGACTAAAGGAAGAGAAGTGTTTATCTTCCTTGATCCGGCAGATTCAGACAGTATTTCTCTTTTGAACCGGCTGTACAAATCAATCAATTTTGCCTATTACCATACGCGAATTGTGCTGGTTCCGACCTCAGAAAATGAGAAAGTTACCGGTCTGTTTGCATGTACCAGGGCAACAAACAGTGAGAAGGTTTCAGCCCTGCTGACAAATGACTATAAGGTTATAAAGGAAGCATATAACAGTGGATGTGTTGCCAGCGTGTATAACCAGAACACCATATCATTCATACAGCTGCTGGGCATTAAGGAGCTTCCTTTCATAATTTCACCATCCGGAAAATTTGTCTCCGGATATATCGATAATCCATTTGATTTTATACAGAACAAGAAATAAAGAAACAGGAACGAAAAATGATAATCATTAAGAAAAAATTTATGTCTAAGATAATCGAAGATGAACAGAGAGCGGCTAATCTTATTCCTGTTTATTCCTATGATAGTTCTTCAGATATTTTCCTGGGAGATGACAAGAGCCTTAACACGGCATTTTTCTGTAGCCCTCTTACCGGCATAGATTCCCAGCTTCAGAAGCGTATTGACGGTTTTCTTAACTCAGAATATCCGAAGGGTTTTATCGTGCAGTTCTGTCTCTTCCGTTCTCCGGACATTGCCAAACAGCTGGATGCTTTGATGGCTATCAGAGAACCTTACAAAGAAACGCTACCATTCTATTACTCAGTTCTCGAAGAAAGAGCCGAGTTTCTTAAGCAGCATACAGCCCAAAACATCATAAGTGATACCAGCCGTGGTTATTACGACTGCGGTCTGATTCAGGACACGAAACTCATCATTTCCTTTAAGCTGCCGATTAAGAATCAACAGCCGACACCGGATGAAATCCTTAAGTGTAAGAACATTCAGACAAGATTTACTGCCAGCTTAAACTCCATTGGTTTAAATCCGGTACGCATGAATCAGCTGGAGTACATTCGATTAATGCAGACAATCATCAACTGGGATGAGCCACTGTGGAAACAGAAGAATAAATCTACCTTATTATCAAGACGAGACATCGAAAGAGCCAAAGAAACCACTTATTTTTATGAAGAGGATAAGCCTATCAGAGAACAGATCTTCGATCCGGTTTCTGAGATGACCATTGATAAGAGAAATATTCAGATAGGTGAAACCTGCTTTATTAAGACGCTTTCAGCCAAAAGACTGCCAGAGGAAATTTTCCCTGGAGAGGCTTTGTCTTACTGCGGTGACATCATGGAAGGAAGCAGTAACAGCTCCGTGCAGCAGAATTACATGGTTTGCTGTAACGTCTATTATCCGGATCTGGAAAGAACAAAGTCATCCCTGGATAAAAAGCGTCAGTTTGCCGTAAATCAGGCAGGGGGAAGTCTTGTCCGTTTCATTCCGGCTCTTCGGGACAAGGAACAGGACTTTAACACCATGTACGAGAGCTATTCAAAGGGAGATAAACCGGTTCTTTTCTCTTATACGGTAGTCACATTTTCCCGGAGTCAGGAGCAGAGCGATTTTGCCACTATGAAGCTGCGTAATCTCTGGCGTGAAAAGGGCTTTGAGCTTATGGAAGATTTAGGCATTATGCTGCCTATGTTCATCAACTGTCTGCCAATGTGTGCAGATATGGAAGCAGTTACCCAGTTAAGACGTTACAAGACCATCACAACAACAATGGCTACTCCATTGCTGCCGATAATGGCAGAATGGAAGGGAACCGGTACATATCATGCCGCATTGATCTCCAGAACCGGTCAGCTGATGTCCCTTTCACTGCATGACGCAACAACAAATAAGAATGCTCTCATTGCTGCCGAATCCGGTTCAGGTAAGTCATTCCTTTTAAACGAGCTGATTTTCTCGTATCTTTCTGAAGGTACGCAGATATGGGTAATTGATGCCGGTAAATCCTATCAGAAACTTAATGAACTTTTAGATGGGGATTTTCTTCAGTTCGATGAAAGCACGGACATAAGCTTGAATCCGTTCGCTCTTATCGGGGACTACACCGATGATGAAGATGCCGTTGTTTCCCTGGTGGCCACCATGGCATCAAAAGAAAACAATTTGTCAGAGCTTCAGAATGCCGCACTTAAAAGAATTGTCGGTGAAATTTGGAATCTGAAGAAAAACAAGATGACCATTGATGACATAGCAGAAGCCTGCCTGGAAAACGAAGATAACCGTGTACGAGATATCGGTAAGCAGCTGTATGCGTTTACCAGTCAGGGTAGCTATGGTAAATACTTTAATCGTGAAAACACCATTGATTTTAAGAACAAATTTACTGTGCTGGAATTGGATGAATTGGCAGGTCGTAAGCATCTGCGTCAGGTAATTCTGCTTCAGCTTATCTACCAGATTCAGCAGGCTGTTTACTTGGGAGACAGGAGTCAAAAGAAGATCGTTATCATTGACGAAGCGTGGGATCTTCTGAAGGAAGGTAACGTTGCAACATTTATGGAACACGCCTATCGTAAGTTCAGAAAATATGGTGGTGCTATCGTTATAGCCACACAGTCCATTGATGACCTTTACACTTCTCAGACAGGTGAAGCAATCGCTAAAAACTCTGCATCCATGTTCCTTCTTGGTCAGACTGAAGAATCAGTTGAATCAGTTAAGAAAACAGGACGTTTGGCACTTAATGACTATGGTTACAACATGCTTAAGTCAGTACATACTATCCCTAATGTCTTTTCTGAAATCTTTCTGAAGACTAAAACCGGTATCGGAGTTGGAAGACTGATTGTATCTGATTTCCAGAAGTTACTCTATTCTACGGCTCCTGAAGATGTTGCCGCTATTCAGATGTATCGTAACGAAGGTCATTCTATTGTGGAATCAATTCGACTTGTTCTGGAGAACCGCAGATAAGCAGACAAAGTACAAACAAAAATCGAAAGAGAGAAGTCCGTAACATTAAAGTAAACGTGATTAACGCTATAATGTAAATTACAGCAGAGCTGTTATCTTCTCCATGTGGCCAGAGACAACCTCAAAGTTTACTGCCGAATAGGCAGCTTGGGCAAGCCCCACTCAAGTGGGGATGAACCGATAAATTTCTACTATTGTAGATTCGATAGGATGTATGAGGTCTTAAGCATTAAGCCAAACTCATTTAGGGAATCTCTGGTTACGTGGAGGTGTATCTTAGATGCCATGACAACACAGTGGCTCATCTTCTCCACTCACGTGGAGGTGTTTTCATATTGATTCTCGATTCAAATCGAAATTTCAAAATCCCGAACCCCCTATTTTCATTCAGAGACAGAAAAACTGCAAAAAAACGTGCATAAATCGATTGCAGAAGTTTTTCCTTGTCATTACATTCGGAATTTATTGGAAGCCTATTCCTGACGAAATCTCAAGGGCGAATTTTTAGCCGATTTTTGAAAAAAGTGAAAAATTGAAGGTAAATGTTGAATAATTCGACATTATAAAAGAGGAATTATTACATGTTGAATAATTCGACATACAATAAAGAACATGAAATTAAATTACATTTTTATTGTTCCGGGAAAAGATAAAAAACCGGATTCCGGAGCTGAAGTCCTGGCAGCATTAATGCCGCCAAAAAACATAATGTTGAATAATGCGACATATCCACAACCTGATAAAAACAATATATGTTGAATTATACAACATCAAAATAACGCTGAATTGTGCATATGTTGAATAATCCGACATCAAAAAAGCATTAAAAACAGGCACATGTTGAATAATACAACATTATTCACAGGTGTTTGTTAGCAAGTGTTGAATTATACGACATTGAGAAAACAATAAAATTTACCATGTTGAATAATTCGACATAGTGATTAAAAGCGAAATTAAATTACAAAACAGGGATTTAAGCTGAAATATATGCAGTGAGTTACAGGTGTTATAACACCTGTAACATCAAAAAAAAGCTACGCATTGATAATTTGAGGTGTAAATGCAAATAATGAACATATTTATTGAAAAAAAAGAGTTCCCCAATTAAAATTGTTGAAAACAAAGAATTAGGTACAGCCTGATTCATCAGACGGAAGCTCCCGAATAGGGGTTTTCAAATCAACTGAGGCATCAGCCTTAACAAATCTCTTCTGGCAGACACTGATCTGCAGAACCATCAAAGATTCAAAGCTGCTTATCGACAGCACTCAACAATCATAAATTCCATGCGGCATTGATGCCGCCATGAGTTAGTTACATCTGTTATAACAGATATAACACTCTACGAGAGCAATTAGAAATTACTCCAGGGAATCTCTAATTGCTTTTGGCGATAAGGATTTTTCGTACTTGTAGTACGTAAACGTTCGTGTCCTACGTAAGTGACATATTGTCGGCAGTTATCTGCCATTTTCATTAACTGGGCATGTCCAGTACATGCCCAAAGCTCCTTTCCTGGTAGTTGTAGGCGTGTATTTGTATGCCTGCCAACTGAAGATACTATTTCCATAGGTATCTGAGGTTCAACTGCCGCAAGGCAAGGAGCTTATTATGGAAAGAAGAAAAAACACTGAAGAAATTTTACCTTTGTTCGATCATGTTAATGTAGCTAATGTAGCTGATGTTGCCTCTATTTGTGGTGACTCTGCTCCGGTAGGACATGAAAACATCGACTTAGGAAAATTTTTTGGCAAGTCTTTCAAAGGCCTCGAAATGGAGGTTCCGGTATTCTCTGCTGGAAACCAATATTTTGGTAAGGCTATTGAAAACTATGTGTTTTCTGAAAAGAATCTTCGTCAGTATTTGTCTTTTTTAGACAATTCTAATGGAGACGCACTATATCTTTATGGTGCATCAGGATGCGGCAAGACTTCTGCAATCAATCAGATTGCGGCAGTACTGAAACATCCAATCATTTCTATCACGATAAATGGTAGATTTGAATTATCAGACCTTATCGGTCATCAAACCGTTGTAAACGGTGAAGTAGTTTTCGTTCACGGACCTTTGTCTCGTGCAATGAAATATGGGTATATTCTCATTTTAAATGAGATCGATCTTGCCGACGCCGGAGAGCTTGCAGGTCTGAATGACGTTTTGGAAGGACGTTCTCTCGTTGTTATCCAAAACAACGGTGAGGTCATTCCACCTCATCCAGATTTCAGACTGGTGGTAACGGCCAACACTGCTGGTACAGGCAGTACCCGTGGTGCATACCACGGCACACAGCACCTTAATGCTGCTTTTCTTGATCGTTTCAGATTCATTCCTTGTGACTATATGGACGCAAAGGATGAGGAGGAACTGTTAAAGAAATCAGTGCCTTCATTATCTGAAAAGATAATAAAAGGAATGGTGCGTGTAGCAAATGAGATTCGTAAGTCTCACGTAAACCCAGAGGCTAATCATGTTTACATGACTGTGCCAATGAGTACAAGATCACTTTTGAGATGGGCTAAACTTACTTGCTCATATGAATCCTTTGATGAGAGTCCTATGAAGACTGCGTTATCGCACGCTTTCACAGGAAGACTTTCAGATCAGGAAGCAGAATACGTTCATCGGTTAGCCGATGATGTATTCGGCCCAGAAGTTGATCACGAAGCATAATAAATGCACATACAAGCCTCCTTTATTGGAGGCTTTTTTAAAGAGTAATTAGAAATTTCTCCAGGGAATCTCTAATTGCTTTTGGCGATAAGGATTTTTCGTGCCTATTGGTACGTAAACGTTCGTGTCCTACGTAAGTGACATATTGTCGGCAGTTTATCTGTCTTTTCTTTA
>JBGUIU010000043.1:0-1936 GCA_045113275.1 Paludibacteraceae bacterium | reverse complement strand
TGTGTCACAGGTTGAAGCGGAGTTGAATGCATTCCACATTGCTTGGTGACCAAGTGAAACATTATCAAAATCGCGATTAACATCATCTAATAGCTTTATTAATGCACTTGTGACGCGCGCTTCAACGGCATCAGCATTAGCGTAATTATTTTGGCCTAAACCATATTGATTGTAATCGACAGTTAGTCCTCTGAATGAGTCTTGATAGATTTCATCACCATAACCTGAGATGTTATATCTAGAACTATAGTACATTTGAGAAGCAATACCTAAATATGTGGCTAGGCCTTCGCTATAAGCTAGTTGCTTGCCTTCAGCATCGCCATATACAATGGCCAAATCTGTAAAAACACCATGGGCAATGCTATCATCTGGAATATTACAAAGTTCTAATTTATCTGCAATATAATGACCATATTCATGGTTTAAAACATCCCAAGATTTTTTGTCTTCTGGTTGAACCATGATTGTGTCATCTCCACCATCATAATACGTAACATCAGATGGATAGATTGTTTTAACAGCATCTACGCCATTAGTGAATTGTTTGCAATAATCAAAAGGAACGTTTTGCATTTGGCTGATAGCAAACGCCTCACCTCTTTCGCTCTTCTTTTGATAAATATTGATAGTAAAGGTGATTTCACTATAATCAGAGATTGGAAAGGCTAAGCCGTCTGTTGAGGCTCTAGCAAAGAATGGATAATCAATCATGAAGTTATCTTCAACGCGAGTAGATGTACTATCGGCGCAAATTCTTGCTTCTAATAAATTCAATCCACAATCGCTCATAACGTCGACATCGCAATAACCATTTACATTAGTGCGGTAATCGTATGACATTGGTTCCTGTGAGAAGATATGACCATAATCAGTTAAAACTTGTCCGTTTCCGTAGAATTGAACGCTTGTCCCTTTTGCAGGATGTATGACATTGTTTTCGTCATACCAGTTCACTTGTGCTTTCAATTCTGTTCCAACGTGTTGTTGCCAAGCTGGCAAACCCGCTTTGCTAACTGTGCTAACGGTGAATTCCATATCTTGCTTATCACCAAAAATATAATTTACATAGCTCTCTTCTGCGGTAGGAGTAAATGGATCAAAAATGATTGATGGACCATCAAGATCAAAGTTTCCTCCACCTCTAATACCTTTTGTTACTCTTGGTGGATTAGGATCTGGAATTGGAGGGATTGGTGGCCAATCTGGGTGTGGATCTGGAATGTCTGGTTCGTCAGGGAGATCTGGGCCCGAAATTCCACCACTAGTCCCTTCAAATGACGGACTACCATTTGCTAAAGCTGCAACTTGTTCTGGTGTCGCAACAAAATTCATGAAATATTTCGCCAAGGCATCTGCTTCAGACAAAGCAGAACAGCAAACATGCTGGCCGTCATTATAGATATAGACTGTTTTAGTAATTGTTGTTGCGTTTAGTTTTTTACCTTGGGTGATAAAACCAAGAGCAACAGCTTGTTTTGTTTTAGTTCTGTCTGGAGTGATATAGACTCTTACATCATCAGTAAAATAGTCAAATCTAACTGTCACACCTGGTGTAGATTTTATCACTCTTGCTCTTGCTATTTGCTTATTAGATGTGAAGACACCTCTTGCCTCATCGCCAGTTGAAGTGATGTCATTCACAATAACAAGCTTACTTTCATCACTATTTGGAGCGCGACAAATCATTTCTTTGGCATCGTTGTTTGTTTTCTTGTAATAGCTCGGCATTTTGTTATTTGCGCCAAAGCTAGCGGCAAGCATGCAAACAAGTGATGCAATAATAACTTTTGAATGCATTTTTTTACCTCCTTTGCATAAAAAAGTGGATCACAGCAAGGAGGCTCCATGAAAAATATAATAAAAGCGAGCACCTTTATTTTTCTTCCCAAGTGGTTTTTGAGTGAACAATAAACCACTATTCTTCTGCATTTTT
>JBGUIU010000042.1:0-2252 GCA_045113275.1 Paludibacteraceae bacterium | reverse complement strand
AGCATTCTATGCTACGACAAAAGCGAGAGAAAAACGGCACGGGCATCTGCCATGTGATGCAAGGGAAGGAATCAAAAACCTGTCCCTATGATTTTGTTATATATATAAAAAATAGATAAAGATCATGGATAAAGCAATCTACAATGATGATTTTTGGCAAAAGGTGTTTAAACGGAAGTTTAGAACTGGAATAGCCTATCATGCGTGCATCATGGACTACTTATCAAGCAAGCAAAGAGTTCTCTTCACTATTCGGCGCCTTATGGAAATCCCTATTAGTCAGGCTCGTATTGTCATTCAATATTGGGAAAGTTCAAAAGTTGTTACCGATTTATTGGACAAATATGGTTTAGATAGTTATCAGGTAAAAAGAGAATACAAGAAAAACCATGTTAAACCTGGCTATATTAATATTGATATATCATCACAGATTTTAAATGAACAATTTTTGCTTGAATTATTTACTCGACATTATGGTTTAGACTTTTCACGTCCTAATGCTCTTAACCTCGTTCCATATTTCATTATTGACACTGGGAATGCGGAAATAATTGCAATTAAATGTTATGATGACAGGGGGTTTTACCAGTATTTTATCAGGAAGGAAGATAAAAGAATCAACAAGATTTTGGAATGAATCACAGGGACGGTTCTTTGACTCATTTTTATAAAGAATATTTGGTGGTAACAAGAATAAAGAGTATCTTTGCACCATATAGTATAAACAAGTCCCCGTGATCTTTTGCAAGCATTGAAGGAATTTGGTGGTGGGGTACGGCAACTCTCCAGAATTACAGGTGTCTCTTATGGTATCATTCAACGGATATAAAATGAATCAAAGAACCGTCCCCCATGATCTCTGAAATGCGACAAATGCAAAGATGGGTATCTCATTGTCAAGGACGGGCGTGGTAGTGGTCCGTTTTTGGGATGCACGAACTATAAGGCAGATAAGACGGAATGTAATAACTACGTTACTAAGGATTTCTATTTACGTAAATACAAACGACAGAATTAAAACGTATAGCATATGATTGATATGGAAAAACTTGTCACCGCCAAGGTGTGGATTGAAAAACTTGCAAATGGTATCAATCCATTGAATGATGAACTAGTTAAAGATGACGATCTAATTAACAATGTCCACATCTCACGTTGTCTATTCTATGTCGCTGAGTTACTAGGTGAGATAAAGGTAGGAACAACAACCGAAAGAAGAGGCAGAAAACCATTTTTTCTTTCTTCAAAGGATGCTGCAAGTATTCATATTTCGACACCTAATGGTATAGCCAACTTTGTTAAACTGGTAAATGGAAATATTCCTGCTGATATGAAGCCACTATCAGCAGCCCAGGTTATAAAATGGCTTCGAAATGAAGGTTTTTTACAAGAAGTCTTGAGAGGAGATGGCCATAAAACAAATCTGCCAACAGAAAAGGGCAACAGCCTGGGAATATACACAGAAGTTCAGAGAAATTCTGAGGGATTAGAATACCAAAGAGTTGTATATAGCGTGGATGCACAAAGATTCATGTTGAATAAGATTGAAGCAATAGCATTATCGACAAGATCTTAATACTGAACTTTGTGAACGGGGGCGGTTTCCCGTTCATGTGAAGCTACTGCAGCTTCATGAATAACAATATTAATACGATGGGCAAAAGCTATCATACGAAAAAGAAGTACAGACAAAGGATTGATGAGATAAATCAGGCTCGGAAGAAACAATCCGACGAGAGTGACATCACTGTCCTTTCCACCCTCAACCAGATGTATAATGGTTACGGAAAGGCATTGGAAAGCCACTCCAGACATCCGTCAGGAACAAAGGCTTCAGGCCTTAGGAAAAGATTGAAAGGTAAGAATAGAATCTCTGACATGAGGAATCGCTTTGGCGAAGCGGAAGAACAAAGTTCTCGTCTCAGGAAAGAACGCCGGAGAGTCAATCATTCCGTCCGCTTAGATGCCAAGAAGGATCTTCACACGATGATGAACGACCTGCTCACAGGGGGGCTGTCCCCATGTGAGCATAAGGATGAAAAAAACTACCATAATTAGAAAAATCACAGGGACAGGTTTTTGATTCCCCGCAGGGTCGGGGAAAGGCACTAGCCCACTTTTAATTTCATCCATTCCATCGGGAGTGAATCATTTTTTGTAGTTTTGTTAACTACATTATTTGGAGAATTGGATTTAAATCCCTACTTTTGCATCAAACATATAATGGTTATGAAACATTATCCTAGGAGGCA
>JBGUIU010000041.1:0-10286 GCA_045113275.1 Paludibacteraceae bacterium | reverse complement strand
TCAATATTTTTAAAGAATCGACAAAACATGGCTTGTGAGGAGAAACCAAGTTTGTTGCTTATCTCTTGAATCGTCATGCGTGAGGTGTTAAGAAGAATCTTTGATTCTTGCATAAGATAATCATCAATCACTTGCTTGGGTGATTTATTCACGGTTTTTATTGTTATCTGATTTAAATAACGTGCGGTGATGCAGAGCTTGTCGGCATAGAAATTCACATCATGGGCATGTGCGTAGTTGTCTGCTATCAATGATAGAAACTGATTGTAGAGATCTCCGCCTCTAGGGGAGAAGGAGAGGGGATTTAATGCATATACCACCTGACTATGAATGTATTCATGTGCTTTGCTGATGGCTGTGGTCATGTTATCTCCTAATCCTAATCGTGTGGCAATGGCTGTTGACAAGGCACTGCTGACACCATGCTTTTGCCATCCTTCCATATTGTATGAGGTGAAAAATTTCTTCTGGCCTTCTCCATACAACAGGGCTGTGAGCTGTCCTTCTGTATGATTACCGCCTCTGAGAAGTACCCATTGCGTGCCTAATTCAACCAGTTTTTGTGCGGCTTCAATCATATCCTCATCCGATTGAATCTTCATGTTTAATAATAGTTCTGCTTCTTTACATTTTAACATCAGAAGAGAGGATAAGGGAAGTAAATAATGGGTATAGGCTTTCATGGCATCTCGATCCATTGTGTATCGTCCTGATGAGGTGATGATACAAAAATCCAGTACAATGTTTTTACACCCAATTATTTCGTTACGCAGTGCCTTGATTGTGGTGGGATTCCCGACAAGTCCTATTTTCAAGGCTTTCGGATGCAGATTCGCAATAGTGGATTGAACCTGCTCTATGATGAGATTCGCATCAAGGTAACGTATCTCTTTAATCTTATTCTCATACAGAACGGTTATGGCTGTAATGGCCGTCAGTGCATTGGCCCCCATATTCATGATTGTGTTGGCATCGGCTTGAATGCCAACACCGCCCATGCTGTCTAATCCTGTGATACTTAATATGGAAACACGTTCTTTCATACCCCAAAACTATCATTTTTTTTCTTATTGATGAAATGGTGTCCTTTGTTTTTTGCATGTTAGACAGCCTTGAAACCACGATATGTGGTCTCTTCTTCGCTATGTGACTTAAATTTCCTAAATTTGTCTGTGGATTATTAACCCTCTTATCCTTTCAAATCAATAAAAATGGAACAGGAACCTATTTTCAATGACCATAATAAGCAAGAGTATGCACCGGCACATACGGCTGAACATTTGTTAAACCAGACGATGATACGTCTGTTCGGTTGTGAACGAAGCAAGAATGCTCATATTGAACGTAAAAAGAGTAAGATCAACTGGCCTTTGCCTGCTTGTCCGACACCAGAACAGATTCAGGATATCGAGAACCGAATCTTGGATCTTATTCAGCAGGATCTTCCTGTCTATTATGAACTCGTCAGTCGTGATGCACTTCCTGAATCTATTCCTACGGATCGATTACCATCAAATGCGTCTGATACCTTGCGTCTTGTGCATATAGGTGATTATGATGTGTGTGCATGCATTGGCACACATGTTAAGAGTACTGGAGAACTGAAAGATTTTCGTATTACCAGCACAAGTTATGTTGACGGGGTCTTTCGAATCGTTTATAAAGTCTAATCTTCTTATGTCGTTGATTTTTATTATATTTGCTTGCAATAATATCAGTTCAAAATCATGAAAAACAACCTATCATCTCTTTTATTGAAAGTGCTTTTGACCCTATCTTGTGTGGTGTCAAGTGTGCTAATGTGTGCAGAACAACAATATTCAGCCTATCTATTTGCCTATTTCAAAGGAGAGGGATTGGCACAGGGGGAACAGATTTATTTTGCAATAAGTAAGGATGGACTGCATTGGACAGACTTGAATGATGGGAATCCGATATTGACCTCTACATTGGGAGAGAAGGGTGTGCGCGATCCTTTTATCATGCGTTCTGCCGACGGAAAGTCATTCTATATCATCGCCACTGATTTGAAGATTTATGGTAACAATGACTGGACAGCAGCACAGACCTCCGGTAGTAAGTCTATTATGGTTTGGGAATCATCCGACTTGATTCATTGGTCGGATCAACGAATGTGTCAGGTGGCTCCTGCAGGTGCTGGATGTACTTGGGCACCTGAAGCATTTTATAATGATGAGACACAGGAATATATCGTCTTTTGGTCTTCTAAAATACCTTCTTCTCAGAATCAACCTAATAATGACAATACACATCGTGTATATTATTGTACGACTCGTGATTTTAAGAAATTCAGTGAAACGAAAGTTTGGATTGAATTGAAAAATCAAAATGGTAATGTTATCAGTGTCATTGATGCTACTGCAATAAAGGTAGGGGATACCTACTATCGATTCAAGAAAAATGAGGCTACACAGGCTCATAAATATGGAATGCCTTCTTCTGGTAAATATATTATCATGGAACAATCAAAGTCGTTGTTGGGTACATGGACCGAGATTAATTCTGACATGAGTAAGATATCAGGAGTGGAAGGCCCTACATGCTTCAAGTTTAACGGAGAAGAGAAGTGGTGTTTGTTCCTGGATGATTTTGGCGGGAAAGGATATTATCCGTTGATTTCAACAGATTTATCTTCTGGTAAGTTCACACAATTACAGTCAGGTGATTATTCATTGCCTTCTGTGATGCGTCATGGTTCGGTTATTAATATTACAGAAGAGGAGTATTATGGCTTATTAGCTCAATATGATCCTAATAGAATGACAGTTGCCTGTATCAATCCGGCACAGAAACAACAGACAATTGAAGGATGGGGCGTTTCATTATGTTGGTGGGCCAATATGTGTGGAAAATGGAATGATAGCAAGGTTGATGAACTTGTCAAACTGCTTACATCCGAAGAGGGAGTGAATTATAATATCTTCCGATACAATATCGGAGGAGGGGATGATCCATCTCATTACAATGGTCACATGTGTAATGGTAAAGGAAAAAGAGCTGAGATGGATGGCTTCAAGGCGAGTGCATCTTCCGGCTATGACTGGACGAAAGACCCTGGTCAACGAAAGGTGTTAGAAAAGATCAAGGCAGCCCGACCTGATGCTATCTTCGAAGCCTTCTCTAATTCGGCTCCTTATTGGATGACATACAGTGGTTGCTCAGCAGGAAATAGTGATGCGAACAAAGATAATCTGAAACCAGAGTATTACAGTCAGTTCTGTGATTACCTAATTGAGGTTTGCAAACACTTCAAGGAGGTGTATGGAGTTGAATTCAAAACATTAGATCCGTTTAATGAGCCTAATACCAACTATTGGGGAGCGAATGGCGGACAAGAAGGGTGCCATTTCGATCCTTCGTCGCAAATCAATCTGATTCGTGTCCTGTATCCTAAGCTACAGGAGTCTGGATTGAAAACGGTCATCTCTGCATGTG
Source organism: Paludibacteraceae bacterium (assembly GCA_045113275.1). Lineage (GTDB taxonomy): Bacteria > Bacteroidota > Bacteroidia > Bacteroidales > Paludibacteraceae > UBA1181. The sequence continues at coordinate 6,830 of JBGUIU010000041.1, read as the reverse complement.
ATGAAACCAGTGTGCAGACTGCTATTTCTGAGTTGCAATCATATAAGAAAGCAGATGATATTATACCAATGTTAGGACAGTTCAATGTACACACATATGGTGGAAACGTAATGGATAAATCCAATCTGAGAGATATGATTCATGAAACGAACTTGCCTTTGTGGATGTCTGAAACAGGGGCTGGCGGAACAGGATTGGCAGGTAACTTGTCGTTAGCGCAACGTATGTTTGATGATCTAAACTATCTCATGCCTCAAGCATGGGTGGACTGGCAGTTCGTTGAAGAAGGAAACGATCAATGGTGTTTGGTGAAAGGAAACTTCTCCGCACAAACCTATTCAGTTGTTAAGAACTATTATGTTCGTATGCAAGTGACCCGTTTTATCAAGCAAGGATATACACTATTATCGACAGGGAAAAATGATTTGCTGGCGGCTCTCAGTCCGGATGGTACAGAATTGGTGATTGTCATGCTAAACACCAACACGGAAGAGAAATGGATGAACATAGATTTGTCAATGCTAAAGAATGTTTCCGATGCTGCTACATTGTACGTAACCAATGCAAATTATAACTGTCAGAAGATGAGTGATCTTGCATTAGATGATCATTCATTAAACTATCTGATGGGAGCACAAGAGATCGCAACGACAATCATCAAGATAGCGAAAAGCAAAGGGGTAGAGGTGTTGTCAAAAGAGATGCCTTATATGTTGGTTCCCCGTTCCGCTTCGGCAGTTATCAAAGCAACAGATGCAGGTTTAAAACTGGCTATTCTGTCTGCCAGTGATAGTTTACAACGTTGGTATTTCCAGCAGGTGAAAGAGTCTGTTTACAATATTTATACGATAACAAATAACGGACAAAAGATGGCTGTCACAAATGATGGTTCGTATTACCTGACGCTTACATCGTTGCGTGAGAATGATGCAAAGCAGCAATTTAAGGTGGAGTCGATTGGTAATAATTGTTATACAATCATCTCTGTGTCGGATGATAAATGGTTTGATTTGGAAGGTGTTAACACATCGTATGGAACAGCTGTTGGATTATGGACAGCAGGAGCTAGTGGTGAGAATGCCCATCGAGAGTGGCGAATTCTAGCTTTCCCATATAGCTATAGTCCAAGTGAGGAGACACAGACGGATGAGTTGCTAATTGACTATAATGTACATGTGTGGGGTGACAAGGCGTGTGTGCAAATTGTCAATCCTAATCAGAAGATGTTGGATATAAAGATTCTGAATCTAAATGGAACTTGTCATACAGCACTGAAAGGATCACAATCCTTTTATACCCTTCCAATGAATAGAGGCGTCTATATTGTACAAATAAGCACTCGAGAAATGAAAATAGAAAAGAAAATAATCGTAAAATAAAATGTTATGAAGATCATAATTATAAGTTGGATTGTCATCAATATTATCACGTATATCGTATATGCAATAGATAAATGGAAAGCAAAGAAAGATAAATGGAGAACGCCAGAATCGACGTTGATTATCTTGGCAGCCATAGGAGGCTCAATAGGCGCTTTGCTGGCGATGTACACATTACGGCATAAGACACAACATAAGAAATTTTATATTGGTGTGCCGGTGATTTTATTCCTTCAGATTGCCTGCCTGATCTATTTTATGTTGAGATGACACTTTTTTAGCAATGAATGAGGCATGATTTCGGTTTATGGTAGTGAAACAATCACCCATAATTTTATAATATATGCCTATAATTATTTAAATTTGCACTCTTGAAAAAGTAGCATTACAGTTGAATGAATTTTAAGTAATATGGAAAAAAAAGAAACAGCGATTCTTTTGATACATTGTCCTGATAAACAAGGAATATTGGCTGCAGTAACAGATTTTATCAACGTAAATAAAGGAAATATTATTTATTTGGACCAGCATGTGGATTATGTACAAAATACATTCTTCATGAGGGTAGAGTGGGAGTTGGATAATTTTATTATTCCAATGGAAAAGATAGAAGATTATTTCAACACTCTCTATGCCATTAAATATGAGATGAAGTTTAATCTCTATTTCTCACATATAAAACCTCGAATGGCCATCTTTGTGTCAAAAATGTCTCATTGCTTGTTTGATATTCTTTCACGTTACATGGATGGTGGATTGAATGTGGAGATTCCGTTGATTATCAGCAACCATCCTGACCTTGAATGGATCGGACAAAAGTTTGGCATTCCATTCTATATCTTCCCAATCACAAAGGAAAACAAAGCTGAACAAGAGGCTAAGGAGATGGAACTGTTGCGTAATGAGAGAGTGGATTTTATTGTGTTGGCTCGTTATATGCAGATCATTTCTGAAGAGATGATAAAATCGTATCCAAATAAAATCATCAATATTCATCACTCTTTCTTGCCTGCGTTCATTGGTGCAAAACCTTATCATGCTGCATACGAACGTGGTGTGAAGATCATTGGTGCAACCAGCCATTATGTTACGACTGAGCTGGATGCAGGTCCGATTATCGAACAAGATGTTGTACGTGTTACGCACAAAGATACTGTGCAGACGTTTATTCACAAGGGACAGGATTTGGAGAAGATTGTCCTCTCTCGTGCCGTTGAGAAACATATCGATAGGAAAGTGCTCTCATATAAGAATAAAACAGTCGTATTCAGTTGATAATCGATTCAGAGATAAAAGAATTTATCCGAAATCATAAAAATGAGGATGTTAGAAAGCTGGCTTTGAAAAAAAGTCAGCTTTCATCTGATATGCACACCTTTGTTCTGCAACAAATAGCAGGGTGGCAAATCGCTAGCAAAAAAGTGCCTTCGTGGGCTCTTAATGATGATTTACTCTATCCTCCTCATCTCTCATTGGAACAATGTTCCTCCGAACAAACAGCAAAATACAAGACTTCTCTGCTTCAACCTGCTAATTCGTATGCCGACCTGACAGGCGGTATGGGGGTCGATTTCTGTTTTATGTCTGCAAAGTTCCCTCAAAGATGGTTCGTTGAACAAAATAAATCTTTGTGTGAGTTGGCACAACATAATTTTGCTGTGTTGGGAATTGATGCTTCCGTATGCAACGAAGAGGCCTCTTCTTTTTTGCAGATGATTCAACCTCTAGATTGCATCTATCTTGATCCTGCTCGTCGGGATAGTAAGGGGAGGAAGATGATTTCAATTGCGGATTGTACACCGAACCTGCTTGAGATACAAGATCTTTTATTGACAAAGAGTGCTTCTGTTTGGATTAAGTATTCTCCGATGTTGGATATCTCGGTTGCATTGAACGAATTAAAATCGGTTGATCAGATACATGTGGTTTCTGTCAATAATGAATGTAAAGAACTGCTGTTCCATTTGACAAAACAGAGTGGAGCATCGCCTAAAATCACCTGTGTGAATCTAAAAAAGAACGATGAACAAGAAACCTTCTCTTATCGTTGGGAAGATGAAAATTCGTCTGCTTTTCATCCTGCAGGTCAGATTGAGACTTATTTATATGAACCGAATGCCTCTATCTTGAAGGCTGGCGCGTTTAAAATCATCTGTCAACAGTTTAATGTGAAAAAACTTGCCCTTAACAGTCATCTTTATACTTCTGATAGATATATAGATGATTTTCCTGGTCGGAAATTTAAAGTGGAAGCCGCTATTTCAATGAACAAGCAACAGATCAAAGAACAGTTGCAGGATTGTCACCAAGCTAATATTACAACAAGGAATTTCCCTCTGTCTGTTGAACAGTTAAGAAGTAAGCTGAAAATAGCCGATGGCGGTGATGTCTATCTTTTTGCCACCACGTTTCAAAATCAGAAGATCCTCCTAAAAACGGTTGCAATGCGATAGTTACAGCGCAATCAATAATAATAAAATATTGGATAAACAGATGATAGCAAAGCCTAACACCAATTGCTTCGTTAGTTTCTTTCCAGAAAAGACGATTCCGTATATCATCTTTACAAAATTGTTGCTGATGATGGCTTGAAAGGTTGCTAGCATCAGTAATGATTCTGATACGTTATGTTGCGCCTGGAATAGATTGATGATAAATGGGTTGATGTCTGTGACTCCGACGATGATGGAGAGAACACGAAGACCGCTATCGCCAAAGTAAAGAAGAGCATAATGAGTGACCAGTGTAAAGGCAATGAAAAGAATGGCGAATAGAATAGCCACTTTAAATTCCAATGGGTTCTTTTCCTCTTCTTCTATTTCTGACTGTTCTGTTTCATTTGACATCTCTTTCTTATTCTTCATGTAAAAATAGAAAGCAACCAAGGCGGTGATGACAATCATGATGGCAAATAGATACCAATATTTCATCATCAACGTAAGATTGAAAATACCTAATAGAATGAGGATTTTAAAATACATCATGGTGATGGCGCAGAAGATGGCTGAAGCATATTCTGATAAGCCTTCATTTTTATCCTTTGCTTTTTTTGCCAGAATAAGGCATGTGGCGGTACTGCTATAGATTCCACCTAAGATACCTGTTATGATGACACCTCCATTCGGGAAGATATACTTCTTGACGAGATAACTGGCATATGAGATTCCGGATATCACCACAGTGGCAAGCCAGATGGTGTAGGGGGTGAGTCCAGAACCTTCGATCAACTCATCTTTGGGAAGGATAGGTAGGATTACTCCAGCAATGATTAAAAACTTAGCTAGATTGATGAACTCCTCATCGTTCATGTTCTGTGTGAAACGGGTGAATTTCTCTTTCATCTCCGTCAGAATCAAGATGGACACCACAATCAGTAAGGTGATGGTGACGGACATCTTATAGGTGATGGGGGCTAAGCAATAGGTGATGAGGGCGATCATGATGGATGTGATTCCCATGTGGTTGCGGACAAATATTTTGTGTGCATACATGATACTTAATAGTAGAGTCAATGCCGCACCTCCGCAGAGGAAGGGCGTCAGACAATCACCACCAATCACATAGAGGATGTAACCGAATATACCAATCAAGGTGAAGGTTCGGTCTGATCCGAAGATTTTAGGTTCATCACTGTTCTTCAAGTATAATTTCCTTTGTGAGAGTCCGATGACTAATGACATGACGGAGACTACTATGAAGTTGATGAAATCAGTAGAGAGTATATCTGTTGTTTCCATGATATCTTAATTCGTTTTTTAGGAGACTTCTATAATTTTTTGAATAAAGTTTCCTGTGAATATTCTATTGAGGGAATTAATATGAAGTTCCCTTTATACAAATATAAAGATGAAGATTGACAAATCAAAATATATGGTTCGTATATTTGGGACATAGTTGCGGATTTTTCTGTAAATCTACAAAAAAACGCAGGGTCATCCATACGGATCATCCTGCGTTGAATTAACTTTTTAAGAATGTTATTAGAACTCACCTTATGATGATGGCATATGTGATTTGTATAAACTTCTTTGTATGCCTATGCGTCTTAAGTTGAGTTTTATCTTTTCAATTTTATTTCTGTCTGATAAAGATGTTGATAGGGGTTCCCGTCAGTTCCCATTCCTCACGCAACTTATTTTCAAGGAATCGTTTGTAAGGTTCCTTAACGTATTGTGGCAAGTTGGCATAAAAGACAAATGAAGGGATCTGAGTATCAGGTAATTGTGATACATATTTAATCTTTATATACTTGCCTTTGATTGATGGTGGCGGATAGTTTTCTATCAGCGGCAAGAAGAATTCATTCAACTTGCTAGTAGAAATTTTCCGCTTCTTATTATCATACACCTCTTTAGCTGTTTCGATCACCTTGAAGATTCTTTGTTTCGTAATAGCAGAAGCAAAGATGATTGGGAAATCAACGAATGGAGCCAAACGTTCACGAATAGCTTTCTCCATTGTGAGAGTACTTTTGGAATCTTTATTTGTGATCAAGTCCCATTTGTTAACACAGACAACAAGTCCTTTTTTGTTCTTCTGAATCAATTGTACGATATTTAAGTCTTGAGCTTCAATACCTCTTGTCGCATCAATCATCAATATGCAGACGTCTGCATTTTCAATGGAACGGATGGAACGAATGACAGAGAAATACTCAAGATCTTCCGTTACTTTTCCTTTCTTACGAATACCTGCTGTATCAACGATATAAAAATCAAAGCCGAATTTAGTGAATCGGGTATTGGTACTATCACGCGTAGTACCCGCAATATCTGTTACGATGAAGCGATCTTCACCTATAAATGCGTTTATGATAGATGACTTACCTGCGTTAGGACGACCAACAACTGCGAAATGAGGAATATTCTCATCTTCCTCTTCCTCCACTTTTTTAGGCAAAGACTTGATAATCAAGTCCAATAGATCACCTGTACCAGAACCAGAGATAGAAGAGATGTTATTAGGATCACCTAATCCAAGTTTGTAAAATTCTGCAGAATAGTATTGAGCATCTGTGTTATCCACCTTGTTACAAGTCAGGATGACAGGTTTCTTGTTTTGACGCAAGATCTGAGCCACCTGCTCATCTAAGTCGGTTACACCACTCATGACATCGACCACAAAAAGAATGAGATCTGCTTCTTCTATTGCTATTTTTACTTGTTTGCGTATCTCCTCTTCGAATATATCGTCTGAGTTGACCACCCATCCACCTGTGTCAACGATAGAGAACTCCTGTCCGCACCATTCTACTTTGCCATATTGACGATCCCTTGTAGTGCCAGCTTCATCATTTACAATGGCACGTCTTGTTTGTGTGAGGCGGTTAAATAATGTAGATTTTCCTACATTGGGTCTTCCTACTATAGCTACTAAATTACTCATAATAATACGCTGTTTAAATAAATGAAAAGAGGTCTGTTATTCGGGTTGGTAGCCAAACTCTTTCAG